>PAZD01000069.1 GCA_002715405.1 Acidimicrobiaceae bacterium | reverse complement strand
CATTCCTGTGCAGATATACAAACTCTACAAAAACCTCCTGAAGGAGTGTGGGTGTAAAAATGGTAGGAGTTATTGATCATGTTATCGAGGAGTTTGCAGCCGAAGTAGGTCCGGTTGGGCCAATAGCTATACAAGGAGGGAAGACACGTTGGAGTCTTAACGGTGATCCGACCCCCGAAGCAAGATTACTTTCGGCGCCAAGTGGAATAGTTACCTACAAGCCTGAAGAGATGATCGTAACGGTTAGAGCTGGGACGACCGTCGCAGACCTACATGAGCATCTAAAAGAACATGGACAACGAACTAGTCTCCCTGATAGGGGGGGAACCATAGGAGGAGCAATAGCTGTCGGAGAAAATGATCTAAACGTTCTTGGGAAAGGACGAGTGAGAGATGCTGTGCTGCAAATACGTTACATTTCAGCTGATGGAGAGATCATTTCGTCAGGAGCTCCTGTTGTAAAGAATGTAAGTGGGTTCAATCTCCATAAACTTCTAGTCGGTTCTTTTGGAACTCTAGGGCTAATTGCTGAAGTTACTTTACGCACAAATCCGATACCGGTAGAAAATACGTGGCTCACGGCAGATTCCACAGATCCTATGAATATTTTTAACTCTCTTTACAAACCCGCTTCCGTACTTTGGAATGGAGAAACGATTTGGGCGCACCTTGAAGGACACAAACCAGATGTAGAAAACCAGAAAAAAACATTGTCGAAAATAGGAAATTTTGAAGAAATCGAGAGAGAGCCAGAATTACCCCGATATCGGTGGTCATTACCTCCAGCGAATCTATATGAGATTAGTAAATACAAAATGGGTAACTTTGTTGCTTCTATTGGGGTTGGAACAGTGTGGGCTGAATATCCTCAACCAAAACGAATTGCCGATAAGGGAAAACTGATTATCGCTGAACGGCTCAAACAACAGTTTGATCCAACAAACAGGCTCAACCCCGGTCGTAAAGTAGGAAACTGAAGTTAATATCGAATCCAGAATGGCGTTTATTAAAAACTCTCACTAGTAGTAGGAAAACTCTAAGAAAGTGAGTGTCTTTACTCTTTGAGGTATCCTTAAAGAAGCGAAATGCACCCGATCAAAGGAAAAAAATGGGAAGTCTCGGAACAGCCGAAATCATTATCATCTTGGTTGTGCTTCTCGCCCTTTTCGGAGGAAAAAAAATACCTGGAATTGCTCGATCTCTCGGAAGGTCCCTCAATGAATTCAAAGCTGGATTACGTGATGAACCTTCAGCAATAAATGAAAGTTCCAACTCCGAAACTGAAGACTAAAATTTCCTTAAATATCAGGGATAATATTTTTTTCTCTCAGAAGATCTATATCAGTTTGCTCTAGACCAAGCTCATTCAGGACTTCTAGCGTGCTTTGGCCAACGTGATCGGTGGACCAAGTCAGTTCAGGTTCTGTCTTTCCCCATCGAACAGGCGGTTTTGCCATTTTTATTAATCCTGCATCCGGATGTTCCCATTCAAAGATAATTTCATTGTTGACAACTTGCGGATCTGTAAAAACATCATCGATGGTGTTTACTTGAGCCGCTGGGACTTCTTCATCGTGAAGTCGCTTCATAATGTCATCTGTCGCAAAGTCCAAGAATGCGTTGTGAAGCAATTCTCCCAGTGCCGCATAATTATCAGACTCAAGACGCTTAGCAGGTTCTGCAAAGCGAGCATCTTCAAGCCACTCCGGATGGCCTAATGCTCTGCATAGTCCTGAGAATTCTTTATCGCTAGCGAAAAAGTAGACTAAATGCCCATCACCGGTTTGTTGCAACTTGTAAATCTGATAGATCAAAGCTCCAGGGACAACATCCTCTCCCCAAAGAGTATGACCCATAAACACATCAGGCCACATCCAGTAAATTGCGGCATCCAACATTGGAATCTCAATATGTTGGCCTGAAGCCTTACCAGTTGCCCGAGCAAATAAAGCAGCACTTATAGCATTCGCCGCAGTTAGGGATGTTGTTTTATCGCACACGATAGTCCGAACGAGATCAGGAATCGGAATGTCTTGACTTTGCTGAATTGAAACCACCCCAGAAATAGATTGGATAATCGGATCGTAAACCCGCCAATCCCTATAGGGGCCATCTGGACCAAATCCAGAAATCGATACATATATAAGATCTGGATTCGCTTCAAGAAGCGTGTCAGGGCCAATTCCCATCCGGTCAACAGCGCCTGGTCGGAAATTTTGTACAAAGACATCTGCAGAAGCAGCTATGTCTTTCAAGATAGAAACTCCTTCTTCCTGCGAAAGGTCAAGAGCAACAGACCTTTTCCCTCGATTCGCAGAAGCGTACATAGCTGAAATATCTCCCACTCGAAATCCACCAATTCGTGTAATATCGCCTATACCTAATGGTTCAATCTTGATCACATCAGCGCCGAGGTCAGCTAGTACCTGACAGGCCATGGGACCTGAGATAACTGCTGACATGTCAATTACCTTGATTCCGTCTAATGGCCCAGCCATAACCACTCCTGTTCCTCATTGGTTCTATGTAAGCGAGACCTTACAAGGTGATATTCAGTTAAACCAGTCTGATAGCTCTTAACTTTGTAGACCGATAGACGAAAAAAAAGTTTTAATGGCTGAACTTACCTCGGATGGGTATTTACGGTGAACTGAATGCCCTGCCCCAGGTACTACGACAGATGCTTTCACATCAAGGTATTTCTCGAAGACTGCGATGGATGGAGCAAATCGTTTATCGTTTTCCCCAACAATAAGTAAAACAGGAACAGTAATTTCTTGAAGAGAGTCAATCACCCAAGAGTCAACATGTAATGCGGCTTCTTCGCTTCCATCAGGGATGTCCATTTTTTTTGAAGAAGCACGAACAGCGTCATTCCATTGTTCACGTGTTTCCTGTTTTCGGAATCCTGGACCTGCCGCAATCAAAACTAACGCTCGTACTTGATCTGGATGCTGAAGACAAAATGCGAGCGATAAATACCCTCCAAGAGAATGTCCGGCTAGCACTACAGGGTCTTCTGCTATCTCAACGATTCGAGTTAAGTCATCTAGCGTGTGATCTCTAGTGTAATTTCCAGGCGGAGGGGCATCTGATTTTCCGTGACCGCGAATACTCCAGGAAATATTTCGAATGTCTTCTCCGAGCGATTGAATTACACCATCCCAAGCAGTTCGGTCATCTGCCCACCCGTGGGTGTAGACGATCGGAACTCCTTTACCTCTATCAAGAACATCTAGATCTACTTGGTTTCTATCCATAATAAGGTGCTTCTGTTTGTTGTAGTAATGCCTAGTCAAGCTAGATCGTTATTGTAACTCGATGAAGTCCTCTGGATTAACTTCTCGAGTCTGGTCCCAGTATTCTAAGAGCGAGAAAGGCCAGTTTTGAGTAATTTTTCCGCTCTTGTTTTTGTACCAACTGTTAACAGATGAAGACCCCCACGCCATTTTCGCGTTCCCACTGTCAATCATTACGTTGTATGCGTTATGGACTTCCTCCTTTACATCGAGTGCTGTGGTGTTGGTTTTAAGTAGGTAGTGGATATATCGGGTGATGTAATGCGCTTCACATTCAGAAAAATAAATAATGCTGCCATTGATCACGATGTTTGTATTTGGGCCGTACATGAAGAAAAAGTTTGGAAAATTTGGACTAACAATTCCGAGGTACGCTTGTGCTATTCCGTCCCATTGCTCGTGAAGGTTGACACCCCCTAACCCAACTATTTTCATCGGTGTCAAAAATTCTGATGCTTTAAAGCCGGTTCCATAAATTATGACGTCAGCCTCATAAAAGGTTCCATCTTCACTGATTAACCCACCTTCAGTTATTTCCGATATTGGATTCGTGATCAAATCAACATCAGGGCGTTTTAACGTAGAGGCCCACAAGCCATCATCAATTACAAATCGTTTTGCTCCCATGGTGTAATTAGGAATAACTTTTTCTAGGAGTTCAGGAGCGTCGGCGAATTCACTTTCTAGGTATAGGCGAAGCATAAAACCTAATTCATGGTTACTAGCGCTTACAGAATTATTGCCATCATTGTCCCATTCTGGATCCACTTCCAATCGAGGGAGAAGCCCTTCGTGGCTTCTCCAGAACAAATGCAGACGGAACCAGTTGTTGTAATAGGGGATGTGGTCGAAGCACCAGAGTAAATTGTCTGGTAGCTCCTTTTGGTATTGGGGTCTTGGCATCAACCAATTGGGTGTCCTTTGAAATACTTTGGTAGATGCAGCTTTTTCGGCAACTCGAGGAATGAATTGAATCGCGCTACAACCAGTGCCAATCACTGCAACGGTTTTTCCTTTTAGATCTTCGTTGTGATTCCACTGGGCAGAATGCCAAGAAGGTCCTTTGAAGAATTCCCTTCCTGAGATATCTGGGTATGCAGGACGGTTGAGTTGGCCAACTGCGCTAACAATGCTCTCGCAGTAGAAGATATCTTCCCCCTGTTCAGATATTAGTTCTAGAGCCCATATTCCATTATCTTCATCCCATACTGCTGAGGAAACTTCTGTTGAGAAACGTATTTGATCACGAATATCAAATTCATCAGCACAGTCATTAAAGTATTTCAGAAGAACTTCTTGAGTCGAATGAAAATGTGGCCAGTCATGCTTTTGCATAAAGGAATAGCAATAAACATGATTAGATACATCAACGCGACAACCAGGGTAAGTATTTTCTAGCCACGTGCCACCAATAGCGGTATTTTTTTCAAAAATAACAAAGTCCACTCCAGCTTGTTTCAGTCGATATGCGGCCAAGATACCTGACATGCCTGCGCCAATAATAGCGACGGTAAAATCACGGTTAGGCGCTAACTCTTCTTTGTTCCAGTCTGGCGCTCTTAGGTCCTGATTTTCTGGAGCGAGTTCTTCTCGCAACATTTCCAAATATGATCCATCAAGTCCAGTCCCACATGCCCATGACATGATTATTCTTAGGTCTTCGCTAGAGATTTCCCTATTTCGGGTTTCGCCTTCTCGTAAGCGTTTAATACCTTCCAAAGCAATATTCCGGCATAGGTTCTGTTCCTCTTCGTTCCATCCGCCTTGTTCTTCAAGTGACTTTGAAGGATCTAGCCACAGGTCTTCGCTAAGTAAAGATAAATCTCCTAGTGCGTAGGCAAGAGCTGGAAGTAATGGAGGAAGCTCCGTACCAGCGGAAGAGAGAATAGCGAATATCTCCTCGTCAGATTCAAGAATTGGAAGAATATTTGGAGTAAATGCCATAAACGGTCCTTAGCCAGACATTAGTTGTGCAAAATATTATGCACCACTTACACATTCTTCATAATCATGTTCATTTTTTCGGCGTGATGATTTAGGATAAATATTAGAGGTTGCCGGGGGGCTATCTATGGGACAGTTTATGCAGGCTGTAATTCCAAAATTTCATAAGTTAGTTGCAATATGCAAGCAACCGAGCCTGCGTCTATCCGTTTTCTTTAACGCTGTTACATTTGGTTTATTGTGGTTGGGGTATTCAGCTGTCAGACGAGTTACATCAGATTCATTCCAAATTGCGCAAGAAAATGCCGTTCGGGTTGTTGATTTTCAAGAACGAATCGGCCTTCCGAGTGAAGTAATCTTCCAAAAACAAATCATTAATGTTGATTGGATAGTGCAAACAGCGAATGTCTTCTATTTCGTAATGCATTTCCCATCGATGATTATTTTTCTTTTTTGGGCAATGCTCAGAAAACGAGAATGGATGTCGAGAATCCGCTTTGCGCTGGTTACTTCAACCGCTATCGGACTTATTATCCATCTTGTCTTCCCTCTCGCTCCCCCCAGGCTCACCGAGATAGCTGGATTTGTCGACACTGCAAAAGTCTTTGGCCCAGATCCCTACAAGCTCGGAATAGCAAAAGCAGCAAATCAGTTCGCAGCTATGCCCTCATTGCATGTTGGATGGGCTTTGCTGCTTGCAATGGCGGTTCTTTCTATTCTAAAAACCAGATATCGTTGGCTGATTTTACTTCACCCGATCATTACTACGATCGTTGTTGTCGTTACTGCGAATCACTGGTGGTTAGATATTTTTGTAGGAGCTGTTTTGGGTTGGGCTGGATGGATAATCGCTTTTAAATACCGGCCGTTAGTAAAGATTGACCACCATGAAGAGTTACCTGATTCGGAAAATCATATAGAAGAATTGGATGCTGCAACTAGGGAGTAATCGGTATTTGTAGAGGGTTTATATTCCCATATCATGGTGTGGAGGGCATTCGAATTCAGATATCGCTTCCGCCCTTCTGTGAAGAAGATCGATGGTATCGTCAAGATCTCTGCCGATAATGAATCGACGTTCATGAACGGCATCGACGACGAAAGACCCAAGCTCTTCAAGGTCAGCTACTTTTACGTCACGACCGGATTTTTCTAGCAGGTCTTTGAGTTCTTCAAAAGTCATAGATTTTCTGCCGGTTCCACCCCGAACCCGCTGGAGCTCTTCAGGACGATTACGTTGGGATGTAAAAAGGCCTGTATTCATTAATCCACCAGATGGATAGAACACGGAAGCGGCCATATTGTCTGTCTCACTCAAGAGTTGGTGATTTAGAGCTTCAGTGAAACAACTCACCGCTGCTTTGCTTGAAGCATAGACCGATGCCATAGGGACAGGAGCAAATCCACCATCGCCAGATGATGTATTTATAACGTGTACAGGTTCACCTGATTCAATCATCTTGGGTACAAACGAAATTACTCCATGCGCTGTTCCAAAAACGTTAACACTAAAGCACCATTTCCAATCATTCGGTTCATTCTGCCATGCTTTCCCTCCACCTCCTGAACCAACACCCGCATTATTAAACAAAAGATTACACTTTCCCTGAGTGTCGAAAACATATTGGGATAATGCTTCGACAGAAGCTTCGTCAGCTACGTCAGTAACAAAGCTATCCAAAGGACCTAGTTGAGATAATTCGGCAACTGTCTCAGCGATAACTTGTTCTTCAATATCGGCTATAACTACAGATGCTCCATTTAGGAGAAGAGCTTTAACGATTCCCTTTCCTATTCCATTTGCTCCTCCTGTAACAACGGCTACTGAACCATCAATACTTATATTTTGTAGACCGTTTTCCATCATGCGACTTTCTGGATTTGGTTTAATGGGTTCATACCAGGGCACCCTTTTGCAGTTTCTGGAATTTCCGAATAGGGGATATGGGTGGAAACTTCTTCCTTTGTGGGGCAATATTTTTCCGCTAATGGTTTTAGCGCTTCAAGGTCGAATCCATAAACCCTCGCTACGTTAGTAGTTAGTATTTTTATTACATGGTCTTGTGGCATTTGAGCAAAAGTCAAACGAAGATGCTCACGGGTATGCGGGTGTGACCCTTCAATATGGGGATAATCCGAACCCCAAAGAATATTGTCTACGCCGATATTCTCGCACATAGGTGCTTCAGCCGGACGCAGAAAACTCGCTCCTACATGGCATTGCCGTTGCCAATACTCACTGGGAGTTAAACTCAAATTTTCTACTGCCATTCCTCCAAATATTGACTCTGATCCATACTTTGAATATTTCATCCGGTGATAAAAAGAGTCAAGCTTTTTTAACGTGTCAGGGACCCAAGCGGTACCTGTTTCTGTGTTAATCCACCGTAATGAAGGGTGGCGTTCAAATACGCCAGAAAACATTAAATGCCACAGAGCCCTTTGGGACCACCAGGAAACCTCAAGCATAAACACCGCTAACGAAGAGGGGAAGTGATTACCGAAATTTGGAGTAGCCCCACCTGCATGGTGATTTAAGGTCATATTATTTGCAGCTGCTGCAGCCCAAATAGGTTCATAGCCCGCTGAATAAAGAGGTTCAAAGGGAGAGTCTGGAGGAGCGCCGGGGACCAAGATACCTCCTCTGAGTCCATTCTCAGCTGCCCATTCGATTTCAGCGACCGACCCTTCAACATCTCCTAGAAAGATTTGAGCTATGCCAGCCCGTTGAAGCGGAGCTTGGTCTACAAAATCCTTCAGCCAGCGATTATGGGCTTTAAGTCCAGCCCATCGATGTTCAAAATTATCGCTATAGGGAGGCGCTTCAAATTGGGTAGCCGCTTGGGGTGCAAAGGGTGGCTGGGTATTTGGGAAAAGCACAAATCCAATAACGCCATCTTCTTGCTGTTCTTGTAGTCTTCGTTCAGATGAAAAATTTTTATTTGCATCAAGTTCTGGATCCCCATCGATTCCAACGTTTCTGGTAGATCGGCCTTTTCCAGAGAATAGAGCTTCTTGTTTTTCTGCTGCTTCTTCGGAAGCTGTAGCCCATTCTTCAAAATCGTCGTGGTATTTCTTCTCTAAATATGGTTTATAACCTCGAAGATCAGCGCCACAGTGACTATCCGCAGATATCACTATATGGTGGTCGGTTTCTGGAAGCTTCATCGTCCTATACTATTCCTTTCTCCTACGAACTTTAATTGCAGGAGGATCTAGTGTCCGCTCTCAGAGCCTTTCCATTCAATTCCATAATCATCAAACCACCAACGGCCGTCACGTTTAGCGGTTTGGCTTGTTCGAAGTTCAGGATTCTGATTCAACTTTTTAGGTGTTGGCCCCACCCGATTGGCTACTTCATTTAACCCTGCAACATCAAGGTTGTAGCACTTAATGGCATTCAATCCAAGAAGGCGACGGGTGTCTTCAATAGAAACATCTTGAAAATCAGTTTCTAGTCTTTCTGCCGTATTTGGCCATGAGCCTTCTGGATGCGGATAGTCTGTACCCCACATCAGCGCATCTATACCATTTCGATGTCGTTCGCGGATTTCGTAGCGGCTCATTGTTGAGGCTCCGATAAATACGCTTTCCCCAAAATATTCAGACGGGAGTTTTGTTAAAAGCCCTTTCATTCGGCTGCTCATCTTCTTTATTTTCCAGCTAGCACCAAAATTGACGTCAGCTTTCCAAAGAAGATCACCGACCCACCAACTACCGCATTCCACTACGCAGTATTTCAATCCCTGAAACTTATCGAATTTACCGCTAAATAGTAATTGCCATAAAGCTCGATGCGTCCAGAAGGCAACTTCAGAGACGTACATAGCAATATTTTCACCATAACTTGGAAAGTCTGCTTCACCAGAGTGCGTATGAATAACAAGCCCAGCTTCTGCACATGCCGCCCAAAACTTGTCGTAGTGGTCACTGCCATATGGAGGAGCCTCATGCCATAGGGTCGGAATCATCACGCCCTTTATCCCAGGTTTACCAGCTAGTGTTTCGACTTCTTTAACTGCTTCATCAACTCCATGGGTTATGGGAAGAAGAGCCACTCCTGCCCGTCTTGCAGGACTGGTTGCGCAGAATTCCTCAAGCCAACGATTATGAGCTTTTGCTCCAGCAAAAGCTAAACGGGGGTCACTTATTTGCCCAGCTGCGAGACCAGCTCCAAAAGGAGGTGACTCCATGCCGGTTACTGCATCGCCATCAGCGAAGATGATTTCTCCAGAAATACCATCAGCATCAAGTTCTTTATCTCGGACCTCAGGATCATAAGCTCCCCGAAGACCTTCAGCGTTGGTGCTTTCCCATTCTTCAACGTATTCTCCGTTGATCTCTTCAGTAAGCCTTCGATTTTCATGGCGCTCGGCGACGTAATCATCAAATTCTTTATGAACGGAAGAATCTAAATATGGGCGGTACTCTTCACATTGAAGCCCAGCATGGGAATCTGAAGAAACAATGACGTACGGGTCGTTACTCGTATTGATTTCTTGAGCCATATCTTTGCCCCCAATTGCCTTTCAAAGAAACGTAAGTTAATGTATTTCATTAAATACTGTACTAATAAAGACTTTAGTGCTGTTCGGTGAAATGTGAAAGTTCCATTTGGGCAGATTTCAGTCATGATGCTGATTTACAAGAATGCTTATTAATTAATCAGTTGAATTTAGATATGTAATAACAATTCTTCGATAATTTGAGGAGTCCAAATGGACCTTAACGACATAGATTTGCTTGATGCGGATCGGTTCGTTCGGATGGAACATCATGATATGTTCCGAGTTCTTCGAGAAGAAGCACCTTTGTTTTGGCACGATCATCCCGATGGTGGCGGATTCTGGAATGTAGTTCGACATAGTGATGTTAGATATGTGAACCGAGACAATGAACTTTTCTCTAGTGAAATAGGTGGAATTAGTATTGCTGATCCTCGAGTTAATCGCGATGATGGAGCGTTTGTTGATCAGCGTGGTCTAAATATGCTCTATACAGATCCTCCAAAACATACTCGATATCGCCGGCTTGTTAGTAAAGGGTTTACTCCTCGGATGATTGGTCTGCTCGAACAATTTCTTGCCCACCGCACTTCGTTGATTGTTGATAATGTCATTGAAAATGGTTCAGCAGATTTTGTTGAAGATTTAGCAGCAGAGCTTCCTCTTCAGGCAATTGCTGAAATTATGGGTGTTCCTCAGGAAGACCGACACCTTCTTTTCAAATGGTCAAATGATCTAATTGGGGTTGATGATCCAGAATACGAAGGTGATCCTGGAGTCGCCGCTATGGAACTTTATGCCTATGCCCATGAACTTGCTCTAGCTCGAGGGGTTGATCCACAGGATGACATTATTACGAAACTTATAAATGCAGAAATTGATGGTGATCGTCTGACCGACCTCGAAGTTGATGTATTTATGCTTCTTTTAGCTGTTGCTGGGAATGAAACTACGCGTAATGCTACCGCCCATGGTATGTACGCCCTTTTATCGCATCCTGATCAACTTCGTCTTTTACAAAGTGATGTCGACAAGTACTTAGATACTGCAGTAGATGAAATCATCCGATGGGCTACGCCTGTCTTGCATTTCCGAAGGACTACAACAGTGGCTACTGAACTTCTCGGAACAGAAATTGATAAGGGAACTCGAGTAGTGATGTGGTACATCTCAGCAAATCGTGATGAAGAAGTATTCGATGACCCTTTTGTCTTTGATATAACTCGAACTCCTAATGATCACATAGCATTTGGTGGAGGCGGAGCTCATTATTGTTTAGGGGCTAATCTGGCCCGTGCCGAACTCCGGCTGATATTTCAGGAAGTTATTACCCGAATGCCGGATATGAAATTAGCTGGAGAACCGGCCAGACTTCGATCAAATTTTATTGGCGGTATAAAACATCTTCCAATTACATGGACACCAGGGGCAAAGGTAAACCCGACTAAAATCTAAGAGTTCAATGGTAGACGACCCCTATTCTCATTCTGAATTTCTTACTGTAATGGCACAAATGGGGGCGAGGCCGAGTTCAGATGATCCGACTAAAGGAACTCTAAAAATTAGCGATGGGCTTGAAAGTAACGGCCACGTTAGGGTCGCTCCATTGATGCTTCTGGCAGACATGGTTGTAGGAATGCAATTGGAATCGATTGTGGATGATTGGACCTTTACAACAGATTTTTCGTTTCGGCGAGGTTTCACTACCAATGCGAAAAGTATTCAAGCTCAAAGCCATATTCTTCGCCATGGGAAGAAAATGTTCATTGAAGAGGTTAATTTTTTCGATCAAGATGAAATTTTAGTTGGGACTTCTCAAATAACTTTTTTGCGAACGCCACTTCGAGAAGGAGAAACAAAGCCGGATGTAAGTGGGATAAGAATGCGTATGTCAAAAAGTGAAATACCACCACTTGGAGAACCAGTTAGCAATCTTGCAGGTATTAGTGTTCAGGAACCTTCAATAGGAGAAGCAGTATTACACCCAAATGAATCAGTTCGACGGCCAGGAGGATTTGTACAAGGGGCGATCATGACCCTTTTAGGGGAAATAGGCGGGCAAAGTTTCGGTGAATATCACTTTGGAGAACCATGTATTGTGACATCCATAGATGCTCGATATCTTATTGGTGGTCGATCGGGGCCACTCTCGACAACGTCAGAATGGGTCGGTCCACAGGATCAAGGGAACATTAAAGTTTCTTTGTTTGATCTAGGACATGATGTGCTTTCGTGCAGTTTTTTTATGAAAGTTCTTCCTTGTAGTCAGCTTTCTTCTTGAACCGGTGACGGGTTGCGTGCATGCCTCAAAATTAACCAAGCAAATACAAACTGGAACGGAAGACGGATCAAATTTCGAGCAAATACCCCAGAGGCATCTTCGATTCGGACCGTTTCTCCAAACTCATTCGTTACAACGTCCACATTGTTTATGAACATGTCAATATTTGCTGGATAAACAAGTACAAGTAAAGCTAGAAGACCCCATGCAGCGTATCTTCGAGTCCATATAGGAATTAGTGCTGCACCCAGACCAATTTCTAATGCTCCTGAAACTTGATTTGCGAAAGAGGGACTCCAAAACCATCGTGGCACGATTGCTTCAAAGAAATCTGGATCGGTGAAGTGGTTAATGCCAACTGCGATAAAAGCGCCGCCGATTAGCAATGTTTCGAATGTTCTCCACCATGGATTTCTGGTCAGTGATCTGAATTTTTCTATAATTGTATTTTCGCCAACCTTAACTATCGGTAGTCATCTCTATCAGTTTGGAATTTTCTTTGCTGGCTAAGATAATATAATGCCGCCATCGATTAGATAGCAGGACCCCGTAATATAAGCTGCTTCGTCGGAAGCAAGAAAGGCAACTAGTCCAGCTACTTCTTCGGGTTCTGCGTATCGCCCAAGGGGTACGCGCTCATTTGTAAGTTTTGTGTATTCCTCAGGATCTTCGGGAATACTCATTTCTTCAATACTTCGTATCATGCGAGTATTAACAACCCCTGGACAAACAGCATTTACTCGAATACCAGCAGGAGCAAGTTCAACTGCAGCGGTTTTTGTCATTCCGATGACAGCGTGCTTGCTTGCTCCATACGCTACGAGCGTCGGTGTTGCCATAAGACCAGCGCCCGAAGCTGTATTAACGATATTTCCTCCTCCTCGAAGACGAAGGGCATCTACTACATAGCGCATCCCTAGCCAAACGCCTTTCACGTTGACTTGCAGGACTTTGTCAAATATTTCTTCGTCGTAGCTCTCCAGGGGTGCGACATGGCCTTCAATGCCCGCATTGTTGAATAGGACATCAACTCCTCCGAACACATCTGTTGCTTGATTGACATAATTCTCTACCTCAGAAGAGACTGTTACATCTGCAATAACTCCATGAGCTTTCCCCCCAGCTTCTTCGACTAAATTTACTGTTTCACCGAGCGTTTCTTCATTCATATCTACCGCCACAATAGATGCGCCCTCGGATGCAAAACGCAATGAAGCAGCCCTTCCTATCCCCCCTGATGCTCCAGTAACGACAACGACTTTATTTGAAAATCTTGACATGCTTTCCTCCTAGATAATTAGGACCAAACTAAATAAAAATAATTACCCGAGCAAAATAGAAGCAAGAATTTAAGTTAAATCTGCAGGTATGGGAACCGTGTACGTATCCTGACCACTTCTAAGAACTATCCCAGGGAGAGATCCAGTATGTTTGTTTTCAGCAACTGTGGGAATCCCGTTAACAAAAACCCTGTGCATTCCATATACATCAGCGTAAAGACGACCTTCCCCACCGGGTAGGTCATTCAAAAGAATAACTTCACCTGAATTAATCTCTTCAGGATCAAAAACAACCACATCAGCGATCCATCCTTGTCTTAACACCCCACGATCACGTAATCCAAACAGCTCAGCTGGTACCTGCGTTATGTGATGGATAGTTTCCTCAAGCGAAATTAACGATTTTCCATGTAGGGAATCATAAAGCCAGTCTGTTGTATACGGTGCTCCGGACATTCGATCCAAATGAGCGCCAGCGTCGGATCCACCAATCATCACATCGGGGTGTTGCCAGGCTTCTGCTCGCATATACCAACTAGCTGGGTCATCATCAGTTGGACCTGGCCATAAGACAGTTCGTAATTCATCTGCAACGACAATATCTAAAAGACAATAGAAATCACGAACTCCTCGTTCTCGAGCGATATCTCCAACTGTTCGTCCTTTGAGTCCTTCATTGGCTTCACAGTAGGTATCACCAATCACATAACGGCCCCAACCCGTTAAACGACTGAATACGCCAGCGTCAGGTGACGCAGCGCGTTCTTCCATAAAGCGCCTTACTTCAGGATCTAGAAGTTTTTCTATTCTTTCTTCCACTGGAAGGTCCAGTATTGGCCCCCAATCTGGCATCATGTTTAATCCACAGTACGTAAGAAAACTCATATTCATTCCAACTAAAACTGGCATTGTGAGAGCAACTACTTTTGCCCCTCTCTCAGTGCATGTTTCAAGTGCTTTAAGCTGATTTTTGTAGTCATCAGGTCTAGCTGAATCGACGGTAAGAACATTCCAATTTAAAGGCCGGCGACCACTCAATGACATATTTGCCATAAGATCTACCTCATCATCAGTGAACCCATTTAGACACCCATCACTAGCCCATTCCAAGGTTGTTCCTTCATGACGTGAAACAACTTCACACAAGGCAAGAAGTTCCTCCTCAGATGCAACTCTTGAAGGAACCGGATTTCCATCTCCATCTTTGTGCGTAAACGCTCGGGTCGTTGAAAATCCTAGTCCCCCCTGTTCAATGCATTGATCGAGCAGAATTTGCATTTCTTCAATTTGTTCAGGTGTAGCTACCTTTTCGGTAGCGTCCGAACCCATAACTGCTAAACGAAGAGCGCAATGGCCGACCATTGTTGCAACGTTTAAACCGATATTCCCATCGAGTTTTGATAGGTAGTCGCCGTAACTATTCCAATCCCAGCTGACACCTGTTTCCAATGCTTCAAGAGGCATCCCCTCCACTTTCACCATCATGCGGCGGAGGTAATCAGCGTCAGAAGCGTTATTTACTGGTGCGAGAGTAAAGCCACAGTTTCCCATTACAACACTTGTCACTCCATGAAGGTTTGAAGGTGTTGCGTGAGGATCCCAAAACAACTGAGCATCGTAATGGGTGTGAGGATCTACAAATCCTGGGGCAACAACCATGCCCGTAGCATCAATTATTTCTTTCGCATCTCCACTAATCTCACCAACTTGGACAATTCGGCCATCTTTAATAGCGATATCGCCCAAAAAACCTTCGCTACCTGTTCCGTCAACAATCGTGCCGCCTTTTATGAGGTAATCGAACATGGTTTCACTCTAACTGTAGGTACTTTTTTTAGATTATCCATGGGGGAGAAGTACTGTTCGGGCTTCTGTTCCGACTTTCATCGCGTCAAACGCAGATTGAATACCATCTAATCCGGCTGTATTTGAAATCATCTCATCTAATTTAAGACGTCCTCGCATATAAAGATCTGCCAGCATAGGAAAATCCTTCCGAGGTTTTGCTCCACCCGCACGAATTCCCATCAATTGTTTATTTTGATGCAAACTTTGAAATCCATAGGTGACGGTTGCTGTTAAATCCGGAACACCAACAGCGCAAATATTTCCACCTGGCTTAGTCATATTTATGGCATCGCTCAATAGTCCGGTATGCCCAACCACTTCAAATGAGTGATTAGCTCCTAATGGCAGCAGTTCCTTTACAGCTGAGACAGAGTCAAAATCTTCTCCTTCAGCAAGAATAAAATCTGTAGCACCAAATTCTCGAGCCAAGCTCTCCTTTGCCGCTACCCGATCGATGGCAATAATTTGACTCGCACCAACTAGATGGGCGGCTTGAATGACATTCAGCCCAACACCTCCGGCCCCTATAACAACCACGGAATCGCCTATCTGTACCTTTGCCCGATTAAATACAGCGCCGGTTCCGGTGATAACTCCGCAACCGATAAGAGATGCTGATGTTAGAGGCATTTCCTTAGGGATAGGAATACATTGATTCTCATTTACTATTGTCTCTTGAACGAACGCACCGATATTTGCGAAATTGTAAAGGAGTTGCTCATCTTCACGGTATGGCTGCATAAGGCCACCCATACCTCCGTTTCGACAATTACCAGGATGGCCGTCCTCACATTCTGGACAATGACCGCAATTACCAAACGTTGAAAGGATAACGTGGTCTCCTTTCTGGCAATAAGTAACAGCTGAACCTACTTCAACAACTTTTCCAGCTGCCTCATGCCCTGGAACCAGAGGAGTTGGCATGTAGTATTTTCCGTGAACGCAACTCAGATCCGATCCGCAAACCCCTGCTGCATGGATTTCAACACGAACTTGTCGTGGCGATAAAGCATTTACGAGTTCAATATCATTCGATAACCGGATGCTATCTTCTGTTGTTCCTTCAAGAATAAGTCCCTGCATAATCATTCACCTTCTGAACGCCTTTTTCTATTGTCGCGCAACTTTTGATGTTCGCCCATCTCAGTTGCCATCATCGGACAAAAAGGAGCTTTGAGCCAGATTTTTATCTTCAGTTAGCTCTCGTGTCTTAGGTCACATATCGTTACCAATAAGAAGAAGGAGAGAAACAATGGGTATAAATGTTGCTGTTTGGGGAACTGGAAACGTCGGTCGTCCAGCGATCCGTTCCGTAGTTGCAAATACAGACCTTCAGTTAGTTGCTGTTTTGGTCCATGACCCAGAAAAGGTGGGGAAAGATGCGGGGGAGTTAGCCGGTATTGAGTCAACTGGGGTTATAGCTACAGACGATATTTCTGTTGTTCTTGATGACCAAGTAGAAGCGGTGGTTTATACCGTTAATGCCGATTTCCGTCCCATGGAGTCCCTTGATGAAGCTGAACAGCTACTTCGAAGTGGAAAGAATGTGGTTACTCCCAGTTTCTACTCGCTTTACCACCCTCCTTCAATGCCTGAAGATCTTGCTGCTCGTTTCAATCAGGCCTGTGAAGCTGGGAATGCGTCAATCTTTGCCTCAGGAATAGATCCGGGTTGGACCTGCGATATCCTGCCATTGCTTCTCGCTGGAGTGAGTGCCGATATCACCGAAATACGTTCACGTGAATTAATGAACTATGCGCTCTATGACCAGCCCGATGCTGTTCGGAACCTCGTAGGTTTTGGTATGCCGATGGATCAGACGCCTCCAATGGTCCTTGATTTTTCAATGCAGATGGTTTGGGGCCCAGAAATACGGATCCTAGCGGATGGTTTAGGTGTAGAACTTGAAGAGATTCGAACACACGTTGAAAAAAGAGCTTTAGAAAAAACTGTCACTGTTGAAGGGATGGGAGATTTCGATGAAGGGACAATCGGGGCTCTACGCTTTGAAATTCAAGGCATCGTTAACGGAAAACCTATGCTGGTGATGGAACATGTTACTCGAATAGATGATGATTGTGCTCCAGACTGGCCTTATCCTTCATCTGGGCAAGGTGTTCACCAAGTTGAGATAACGGGTAAACCTAGTCTCTCTGTCACCGTTCATGGAGAAGAACATGGTGAACGTGGTGCTGCAGGTGGAGGAAATGGAACAGCGGCGAACCGGATCGTTAATGCAATACCCGCTGTATGTGCCGCTTCTCCAGGCGTACTTCATCCATTAGATGTCACACCGTTAAACCTTGGAGCACAATTTAAAAGTTCATAGAAATGAAAGTTGCAGTAATTCTTCTCTTCGCGGGGCAGGTATTGGCCCGATATCGCGATTTATTTACTCCGCATGGCATCTGGTAGAAATTGCTGACATAGATGCCGATTGTAGCTATTTAACTGTTCAAGAAATCATTATCTATGGGGGGAAGAACAACATCAGGTAAAGGATGCCTATAAAGTTTCGCAGCATTTTCTGAGCACATCATTCGAAGTTCAGTTGAAGGGATATGTCCCCAAGCGTCGCGAATCACTTTCTGGGTGTTTGGCCATGTGCCGTCACCATGTGGATAATCTGTTTCAACACATATATTTTCGACCCCGATAATATCTCGTGTGTCGATTGTGGAAGGATCATCAAGCGTACAGAACCAGAAATTTCTTCGAAGAATGTCAGATGGTCGTTCATCCCAACCTAAACCGTATCCAGATCGGTCAATAATATTATCCAGCCGGTCAATCAGCATCGCTACCCATCCAATGCCTCCTTCTGACATAGCTATTTTGAGATCAGGAAATCGAAGAGGGTATTCACTCCATAACCAATGGGTACACGCTCCAAGTGAAAGTTGGCCGAAAAGTGTCGCTCCGATCTGCAATGCTGGCGCACCGGGTGTAAATGGGGTGACTCCAGAACTTCCAACATGTAAGGAGATAACTGTTTCCGTATCCGCGCATGCTGAGATAATTGGATCCCAGAAATCCTTATCCCAAAGATTGGGGAAACCAATGTGATGGGGCATCTCGGGAAGAGTAACTGAAACAAAACCGCGTTCAGCGTTACGGCGTATTTCTCGAACAGCTTCACCACTATCCCCAAGGTAAGTGATCCCCCCAGGAATAACCCGATCAGGGTACTTCGAATACCACTCAGTAAAGAGCCAATCATTCCAAGCTTTCACGGCATCGATACCTGCATCACGATTCGTTGCTTTGGCAAAAACTGTTCCGCAAAACCCCGTTACCTGCGAGGGGAAATTCAGCATCGCCCAAATACCTCCGAGATCCATATCTTTTACTCGAGCATCAATGTCGTAACAACCCGGCCGCATTTGGTCAAAGCGAAAGGGCTCTAATTTAACGGTTTCAGGTTTTCTTCCCGCTACGGCGTTCATTCCAACCTGACTATAGGTAGCACCTTCGAACTCCCAAACTTGATGTCCTCGATCCGTTTCAATTAATTGAGGACCAAAATCACGTAAATTGGGCTGCATGTATTCTTTGAAAAGATGCGGAGGTTCAACTACATGATCATCAACTGAAATAATGGTATAAGTCACTTCGCTCGGTTCAGGATCAGGAAGGAAAAGATCAGAATCTAAGGACGTTGTCAAAATGGACTCCATTGCAGTACGAATATCTTTTTAGTATGTACCTATAAATAAGGCTCAACATCACCCTAGAGTTTGAAGGAGAGGGAGAAAAGGTGGAGAAGAGAAAAGTCGCTTTTGTAACCGGAGCTAGTAGGGGAATAGGGAGAGCTTGTGCTATCGCTCTAGCTGAATCTGGATATGATGTCGCCGTGACTGCGAGAACCATGGTCGATGGAACAGCGTTCCTTGATGACGGAAAAACATTGGTTCCAGGGGGGTTAGATACAACAGTTGAAAAAATACGCGCAGCTGGGCAAGAAGGTTTCGCTATTGAAATGGATCTCCTTGATAGGAATTCAGTTCTTCAGGGAGCGGACGCAGCTTTACAACATTTTGGACATATCGACGTTTTACTCAATAACGCCATATATCAAGGTCCAGGCTCAATGCTCACAATAGAAGAATTGGAAGATGGTTATTTAAATTCGCTATTTGAAGGCAATGTTTTCGCTCACCTTGCTCTTATTCGGTATCTCTTACCAACATTCATTCATCAAGGAGGCGCAACCATCATCAATATGATTTCCGCTACAGCGTTCACTGACCCTCCGGGAAAAATTGGTTCAGGTGGCTGGGGAGCAGGTTACGCAATGTCAAAATCAGCTTTTGAAAGAATAGCGCCTTTTCTTATGATCGAGCACGGGGAGCAAGGGATAGTCACCTACAACATAGATCCCGGGCATGTCATCACAGAGCGCCAAATAGCAAAAAAGAAAGAAACAGAATATACGACATTCCCAAGCGCCCCTCCAGAAGCGATAGGGGCTGCTATTGCCTGGCTAGTTGAAGATCCCCAAGCACCAACAGATTATGGTGGAACAATAGTCAACGCTCAACGCGAAACTATAAGACGCGGTTTATTTTCAGGATGGCCTATTAAATAAATTTTAAGAACGCCAGCTTTTTGGACCGCCTCGTTCACCGGGCCATCTTGACCCGCCGATCGTGTCCGAAAAAGGCCAAAAACCCTCTGGATCCAAGGGTCCAGCGTTAGTGATCTCCCGACTTTTATGCGCTGACCGAACAAGTTGAGCTGAAATCTGCTCTCGCATGGGAAGTAGTTCTGTATAGGGGTCCCATGGGCTTTCACGGAGAAGAAGATCTCCATTTAGATCTTCAACTTCAACAGGTTCACTGACACTATGGACACGAACAACATGTGGTGGGAAATCATACTCTCCTTCGATTCCTCCTATTTTTCTGGATGATTTAATCCACCATTCGTTTTCTTCAATTTCGCCATCGCTAGGGTCCACATGCCCAATGGAATGCCCGCGGAATTCCATAAACGTGTACCCCTGATGTTCACAGACAGCTTCCACATAGTCATCAATTCGGTAGAAGGAAATATTACATGGGAATTTTGGTTGCCCATTTAATTCTTGGCTAATGAAAATTGCGGCCTCTTGATCTATTCCCATTCCGACACAAAACAGTCCATCCATCCCATCGAAGGAAGCCTTTACTTTTGTACTGACACCGTATTCAGGTTCTCCAAGGATAGGGACACAGTATACGTTGATTTGCACAATCGGGTCTCCGGTTGGTGTGAGTCCGGGAGGTAGTAACGCTGCGACTTTATCTGCATCCGTAAGATAAGAGATTTTTAGTTTCGGCCATCCCCCTGTTTCACCTGGCCGTGTTAAATGTTCGGTCATGTTCTCTCCGTGTGACTATTTCCTTTGGTTACTCTGTCACAAATAGTAAAAGAAAACTAACTGGTAAGAGAAAGCTTCATTATTATTTGAGATTATTCTCTCAAATAAGGCGTCCAAATTAACCCTTTTGCTGAAGAGAAGACATCTCTGGCAATTAAGCCGCGTGTCGAAAACCGACTACGCTGAGCATATGGTTGACGCGGATCCGAAAGGGCATACCTTTGCTGTAATTGGAGCCGGCATGTCAGGAATCCTTGCAGGAATTAAACTCAAACAAGCCGGGTACAAGTTTCAAATTTTTGAAAAAGCTGATCGAGTCGGCGGTACATGGAGAGAAAACACCTATCCAGGAATCGCATGTGATGTTCCATCGCACATATACAGTTACTCATTTGAATTAAACCCAGAATGGAGCGAATTCACGTCTCCAGGGTCAGAGGTACAAGAATATTTTGAAGGAGTCTCAAAACGATATGGGGTTGATTCTGAGATACGTTTTCGTGAAGCCGTGACCCGCTGTACTTGGATGGGGCATGAATGGGAAATCGAAACAGAAAAAGGACATATAGAGCGATTCCGATGGGTTATCGCGGCAACAGGAATTCTACATCACCCTAAATACCCAGAAATAGAAGGACTAGACGATTTTGATGGGCCAATATTTCACACAGCCCGCTGGGATCACAATGTAGAAATACAAGGAAAAAAAGTTGGGCTTATAGGAACTGGGTCTAGTGGCGTGCAAATTACAGCAGCAATAGCGCCAGATGTGGAAAAACTAAGCGTCTTTCAACGAACCGCACAATGGGTCGTGCCAAATGAACGAGTTGTATACACAGAAGAAGAAAAAGAAGCTTTCCGAACCGACGCTGATCTACTGAGGAATCTCCATACAGAAATGTCTACAGCATTCAATGATGGATTCGCCACCTCTGTTATTGATGGAAACTCCGAGCTAATTGATGATATACAAAAACGCTGCCTTGAAGCACTTGAAACAGTTCAAGACCCCGAACTTAAGAAAAAACTTCAACCCACATATAAGGCGGCTTGCAAAAGACTCGTTGTTTCACACAATTTCTATGATGCTGTGCAACGACCCAACGTCGATATCGTCACAGCAGACATTGAGCAAATAGAAAAAAACGGAGTTCGCGCTGGTGAGGAATTACACGAAATTGATGTTCTTGTCCTAGCTACCGGTTTTCATGTTGACGCGTTCATGAGGCCAATGAATATCACAGGAAGAAATGG
This sequence comes from Acidimicrobiaceae bacterium, assembly GCA_002715405.1. GTDB lineage: Bacteria > Actinomycetota > Acidimicrobiia > Acidimicrobiales > UBA8592 > UBA8592. The sequence continues at coordinate 938 of PAZD01000069.1, read as the reverse complement.
CATCGTCCTTGATGAGGTATGGAAAGACTGGCCTTCAGCGTATCTCTCCATCGCTGTTCCGGATTTCCCAAATTTCTTTATGCTGAACGGCCCCAATAGTCCAGTTGGCAATTTTTCGCTTATTCAGACAGCTGAAATGCAATTCGATTATGTCTTAAAAGTCGTTGATCACGTTAACCAAGGCGATCTTGATGTAGCTGTAATAAGTCAGGAAGCGTATCAACGCTTTGATGCTGAACGGTATGAAGCTGCAAAAGGGACTGTCTGGGCAACAGGATGTAACAGCTGGTATTTAGATAACAATGGTGTCCCGTTCGCATGGCCGTTCCCGTTTTCTAGATTTCGGGCAGAAATGGAAGCGCCAAAACTAGAAGATTACGAACTAGCGAAAAGTTAATCAGGTCCCAGTCCACTTTGGGTCTCGGCGTTCAACAAAAGCTGCAATTCCCTCTTGACCATCATTGGTTCCAGCAGCTTGAACAATGTTTTGTGCTTCAAAGTCTCCAGCGTCTTCCAAAGCGCTTTCGTACCCGCTGTAGATAACGGTCTTCGCGATTCCGGCAGCATTAGGAGCGCCAGAAGCTAAATTCTGGGCCAAAGACGCTGCAGCTGAAGCGATATCTTCATCGGCGACAACCCGGTTTACTAGCCCCCACGTTTCAGCTTCAGTGGCTGAAAGCACACGATTCGTTAATGTCAGATCAAGCATCCGTCGAAGACCAACATGACGGGCTAAGAAATAACTTGACGTTCCATCTGGGGTAAGTCCAACTTTTGTGTATGCCATAGTGAACTTTGCTGATTCACCAGATATGACAAGGTCAAAAGCGCTCACTAACGACATCCCGGCACCTCCAGCAGCACCTTGAACTCCTGCAACGAAAGGCTTCGGTATTTCATTCATCTTGTAAATAGCGTCATGGAGGTCTTCAAGCATT
>PAZD01000068.1 GCA_002715405.1 Acidimicrobiaceae bacterium | reverse complement strand
TCTATGAGTTTTTGAGCCATTCCATCGGTAAGCATTCCAGGTCCAATAGCATTTGCGCGAACTCCGAATTTTCCTTCTTCGGCTGCTAGCGCGCGAATAAGCATTTCAACGGCTGCTTTGGGACTAGCGGATAGTCCATCACGAATCGGATACCGATCGGTTGCCGCGGTGGTGACGGCGATGATACTTCCTTGAGCGTTCCGAAGAAGAGGTAAGGCTGCATGAACTGCATTGAAGAAACCATTTACCTCTAATTCGATATGTTTTTGAAAAGTTGATGGGGGAATCTTTGAAAGGTGGGTTTGGGGAACTGGAGGTCCGACAGTATGGACAAGTGTGTGGATACCTCCTTGGTCTTGAAGGGAGTTGATAAATTCTGAAACTGCTTCATTGTCTCGAAGGTCTATAGATTTCGAGAGCGTGGTTTGTCCGAGGGACCTAAGTGTGTCTTCAAGGGTTTGGGCTTCATTCTGATTTTGGAAATAGGTAAAGGCCACGTTGCTGCCTCTTTCCGCAAGTAATCGACAAACAGCGGAACCAATTCCTCCAGTTCCGCCCGTTACTAAAGCGAAACCGGTTAGATCTTCAAAATCCACTATGTGCTCCTTATGGCTTTAGTAAACCTATATGTAGATTGGCACATGATCGCCTCAGGTGGAATTTATATGATGAGTTCATCGAAAGAATACTCTGTAAAATCTCAGAAATGTGTGGAGGTTAGGAAGTTACTTCAATGAAATTTTGTTGTCCATGTCAGAAAAGCCAAGAAATGCTCTAACGTTGCGAGTATGAAGGCCCTCGTATTCGAACGTAAAGAATTACGCTATGCAGCGGCGACCATCGGGTCACGCGTCTCACCTGGCATAGGGTCACAGGTTGGACCTCTTCGGCTAAAGGATATTGATCCACCCGAAGTAGTAGATAACGATTGGGTTCGGGTTTTTCCTTTACTTTCAGGAATCTGCGGTAGTGATCTTGCGACGGTTGATGGAAAGTCAAGCAGATACTTTGAAACTCTTGTTTCATTTCCTTTCGTTCCTGGACATGAAGTGGTCGGTGAGCTCGAGGATGGCACAAGAGTTGCTCTTGAACCGGTTCTTGGACCAGAGAGCAGAGGAGAAGAACCCGCTTTTGAAGGAGCGTCCCCTGGAGATGGAGACGACTATGGATACTTATTAAGCGGATCAATCGGTGATGGTATTCAAATCGGTTATTGTGCTGGGACTGGGGGTGGATGGAGTACTGAATTAATTGCTCATAAATCCCAAATTCATGAAGTTCCTAATGATATTTCTGATGAAGGAGCGGTAATCCTTGAACCAGCAGCTGGAGGTGTACATACGGCACTTAAGGCAAAGATCCAAGCTGGTGATGTAGTTGTAGTTCAGGGATCCGGAACTATGGGCCTATGCAGTATTGCCGCAATTCGTCAATTAACAGATGCAGAAGTCATCATTGCTTCCGCGAAATACCCGTTACAACGGACTCTTGCAGAAGAATTCGGAGCTGATGTTGTGGTGGAGCCTAATGAACTAAAACGGGCGGTTCGCCAAGTAACAGGGTGCAGGATGATTGGTAAGTCTTTGTCCGGTGGGAGCGATGTAACAGTAGATGCAGTGGGGAGCGCTTCTTCTATAGAAACTTCATTGGAGATAACAAAACCTCGGGGACGTCTTGTAATGCTCGGAATGCCCGGAGTTACCAAAGTAGATTTAACCCCTCTTTGGCATCGAGAAATTGAAATGGTCGGATCCTATACCTACGGAACTGAGGAGCTCCCTGATGGGGAAGTCACAAGTAGTTACGAATTAGCTTTTGAGTTGGTTAGGGAAAAAAAATTGGAAAAACTTGTAACTGATATGTATCCACTTGATCGGTACAAACAAGCTATTCGCCATGCTGCTGAAGCAGGTCCGCTTGGTGCGATCAAAGTTGCTTTCGATCTTAGAGGGGAAAAGCGCTAGCTATTTTGCTATGTAGCTTCTTGTTTTGGAGGACGATAGAAAGCCCCTAAGAGACTTATAGCTGCAGCCACTCCTCCTCCAGCAGAGATAATTAATCCGGTATACCCGTCCAGGTCAGTAGCCCATCCGATTCCATGGTCAATCGACCATTCTCCTGGCCCAAGCATTGCGACGGTTACTGCACCTATGGCTAAAACGAAAACGTATTCCCAGCCTTCATTAAGAACCATAAATCCATTCTTACTATGAACTGTCCAATAGGCGACTGACATCAAACCTACAAATCCGAGAGCAGCAAATGAGGTAAGAAAGCCTGCTGCTAAAAAGAAACCTGAGCCGATTTCACCGCACGCGGCAAAATATGCATGCACTTTTCCGGGCCGCATACCCATGCTGTCAAACCACCGACCGGTTCCTTCAATTTTCCCACCTTTGAAGAACTTGTTGTATCCATGCGCGGCGAGAGTAAGTCCTAGGGAAACCCGAAGGATGGTTAATGCTAAGTCTATTTCCATAGTCATTCTCTGCTTTCTTTTGACTGAAACGTGTCCTAAGAGCCTGCCACATTTCATAGAACAATGCTTGATCATGATGTTCCTTATCTAGTGATTTGAGAAAACTATTTAAAGTGATTTCTTCTATTGCCGAAGAAGGACCTTCAGATTGAAATAACTTCAGGTTCTCCCCCTACGATGGAACTGTGTTTGTAACCGTCATTAGTGTTCTGGCAGCCGTGGTAGCTAGCTATATGATTTTCCGAATCGGGATGAGTATTTTTCGTATTTTGGCTACTCCATTACCTGAACCACCTCCGGCTGGTGAATTGCGTAAGGTGAAATTGAACTATCAATGTTCTCTATGCGGAAGTGAAGTGAGGATGACAGTAGCCCCCGCTGAAGATCCGGAACCCCCGCGACATTGCATGGCAGAAATGGATTTAGTTTCTGAAGAATAACGAAATTTATTGGTGTTTCTTGCTTTCGTTATTGTGATCTATCTGAGGATGTTGTGGACTGTGTTGTTTATGTGCAGGATGTTTGACATGCGGAAATAGTAAGTTATCCACAGGGTGTGAGTAAAAATGGGGATAATTACACCTATGTAACTTAACCCTTGCACAAGGAATTCACCCTTTGCTTTTTAGTCTTGATCTTTTAATGAAGTTGGGTAGCAGTGATGATTCCTGCAAGTACCATTCCCAACCCGCCTAGGAGGTACCAATTACTCGTTCCGCCTGGCAGAAGATCAACGTAGTTGACAATTATCATCAATGTTCCTAAACCAAGCAGGGAAAACATTGTTGGGGCAACCCACCGAGAAGTGATTTTCTTTGAAGAGATATACCCCATTGAAGTAGTTCCGCTTGGGGGTAGGTTTGCAGGCCTCGTTCCCTTTTCAGTTACACGGCTGCTACTTTTCCTATCTTTTGGAGGTTTTCCCATAGCTTAATAATAGGAGACAAGGGCCAGAAATGTTATTTCCCGACATATTTCCTTCTAAATCCACTACCCTCGCAATAATGGCGCCACAAGTACTCGTTATCGATAATTACGACTCGTTTGTTTATATTCTGGTTCAATATCTTGGTGAATTAGGCGTTGAACCGAAGGTTGCCAGACATGACAAAATCTCACTAGATGAGGCAATCGCTCTGAATCCTGAAAGGATCCTTATAAGCCCTGGGCCAGGAACGCCCGATGATGCTGGAATTTCAAATGCTCTTATCGACCATTTTAAGGATAAGTGCCCGATTTTGGGGGTATGGCTTGGCCTCCAATGCATCGGGCAAGTTTTTGGCGGTAGGGTGATCCGCTCACCAGAGGTAATGCATGGGAAAACATCTTTGATTAACCATGATGGAAAGGGGATCTTCGCAAACCTTCCAGACTCTTTCGAAGCCACTCGGTACCATTCTCTAATTGTTGAATCTGAATCTCTTCCAAACGACCTTGAAATTTCAGCAAAATCCGATGATGGTCTCATTATGGGATTACGCCATAAGCAGTACCGTACTGAGGGGGTTCAATTTCACCCTGAATCTATTCTCACAGAGAATGGATTAGCGATGATCCAGAATTTCATAGCGTAAATTATTTACTCTCTTGACTATCTATGGTTCTGGTGTCGGGGTCGGCTCAGGTTCTGTTGCTACACCTATGCAAATAGTTACGCTACTACCAGGGTCAACAGAGGACCCTGATTCAGGATCTTGGGTGGTGACTCTTCCAACGCTTGGAGACTCAGGGTCAACTTCACAATCTGTTGGGGGATCAACAAACAACCCCACTTCATCTAGAATAACTGCTGCGGCTTCAGCTGTTAGTCCGATGACTGCTGGAACCGTAACAGTGGATGGTCCAACGGATACTTGAACTGTTACAACTTCCTCAAGGCTGTAGTCAGTCCCCTCATCTGGAGAAATTGACAGAATAACATCGACTTCATCTGCAGCATCTTCTACTTCTACTTCTTCAATGATGACCGTCCAGCCTTTTTGAATTAATTGCTCATCAATCTCTGAACGGTTTCTACCAATAAGATTTGGGATTACGTCACTAATCCTTCCATCCGAAACTCTAATAATTATCGCATTGTTCGGCTCTAAAGCAGACCCCGCTTCAGGCTCCTGTTCAGCTACGACTCCCAAGTCATAATCATTGGTTTTGATCGTGTAGATTTCGATGTTTTGGAACCCCTCATTTTGTAGCCGATTGATCGCTTCTTCTTGAGTTAGGCCTACAGCCACCGGAACTTGCTTTGCTTCGGGTCCAACACTGACAACAAGATCAACGGCTTCGCCAATTTTAATCTCAGATCCTGGTTCCGGAGTTTGGCTTATGATTCTGTCCGAAGGTATATCTGTTCTGATTTCTGTAGTTAATCGTCCAACCTCTAGGCCTCTTGCTTGTAAGAGAGCGACAGCTTGATCACGGCCAAGATCAACAACAAATGGCACGATCACTCCATCAGTAGCCTGCGCTGATGGTGTTCCAACAGGAACTGGCTCTGGATCAGAATCTGAGGAACCTCCAATAGCATTCATTAACACAATAATTAGCGCTACTAAAGCAACAAGCAGACCGACAGTAAGCAACCCCCAGAGCCAAATACGACGATCGTGCCGTTCATAGGGTTCAAAATATTGAGGAGGGTAGGGTGGACCGGGGTAATTCGGATCTCTTGGTCCAGTTTCTGTTGATACGGGATTCACTTGGGTCGTAGCTGCTTCGATCGGACCAACAACCGGCTGAACTGGAGAAGTCTCTTCGGAAAGACCTTCAGGGCCGAGTGAATGCCATCCTGATAGGAATTTTTCTAAATCAGATTGGAGATCTTCCGCTCGACTGTACCTCTGATCCGGCTCTTTGTTTAAAAGTTTTGCTGTTATCGCCTGTAGGGCATCAGCTACACCCGGACGTTTTGTGGAGATGAGTTCTGGCTGCTCTTGGACATGTTTATATGCAATAGAAACTGGACTATCTCCACTAAATGGCGGAGCCCCAGTGAGCATTTCGTACATGACAATTCCAAGAGAATATAAATCACTTCGCCCGTCTAACTGTTTTCCTTGAGCTTGTTCGGGTGAAAAGTATGTTGCTGTTCCCATCACAGCACCTGTTTGAGTCAAATTGGTTTGCCCGTTCCCTGAAATTGCTGTCGCTATCCCAAAATCAGCAACCTTAATTTGTCCAGAGTCTGACACAATTACATTTCCCGATTTCATATCTCTGTGCACTACATCGTTCTTATGAGCGAATCCGAGGGCTGCGGCAATTTCTTTCGCTATCTCCGCAGCTTGGACAGCGGGTAATGGGCCTTCGGATCGAATGATTTCTGAAAGGCTTCTACCTTCGACATACTCCATAACTATGTAATATGTCTTACCCTCCCTACCCCAGTCATAGACTCCGACGATATTCGGGTGGCTGAGGTTGGCAGCAGCTTGTGCTTCGCGGCGAAAACGCTCCACGAAACTTGGATCGGTCGCGAATTCTGGAAATAGAACTTTCACAGCTACAGGCCTGCCGAGAAGTTGATCCTGCGCTAAAAAAACTTCCGCCATGCCACCGCGAGCTAATCGCCGCTGAAGTTCATATCTTCCACCTAGGATTATCGGCCCCTGTTCGGACATAGGCTCAAAGTTTAATAGCGAACAAGGGTCCGATAGGTTCACCCTCAGCACTCAGTAACATAAAAGTCATCTTAGTTGCCTATCATTCCAGTATTCCTAGAGCACGAAGAGCTTCCGTGAGGACTATTTTCGCCACTGGAGCTGCATCTGTACCTCCGGTCAATTGTCCTTCTCCTGGTACTGACTCAAGGATGACAGATATAGCCAACGTCGCTTCTCCATCTTGAGGTCCTGCATATCCTACGATCCACCCATGGGTATCATCTGGTTGATCTGCGTTGATTTGAGCTGTACCTGTCTTACCTCCAACTCGGATTGAAGGAATTGCCAAATTTGTTGCTGTACCTGATGTAGCAATTGTTTCCATAGCTAATTGAAGACTTAACGCATCTTGCCTGGGAAGCACAGTTCGCCATATAACCGGTTTATAAGTCTCAATAAGTTCACCGCTTTGGTTTCTGAGCGAATCCATGAGATGTGGTTTCATCAATATGCCGTCATTAGCTATAGCAGCGGCGACGAGTGCCATTTGGAGGGGCGAAGCTTTGACATTGAATTGTCCTATCCCCGACTGAGCAAGAGCGGGAGTGTTCTCAAGGATGGGAACTGGAGGGTCACTTTCTGTGAGGCCTACCTGATTGCCAAAATCGTCTGGGAAGATTGATGCAGCTGGAGAAGGAAGATCTATAGGTGGAGAAGAATTGAACCCAAAGTTTTCTGAGGTTTTGATCATAGGTTCAGCACCAACAATTTCTGCAGCAAGTTCAGCAAATGTCGTGTTACATGAGACTCGCAAGCCTTCTAGAAGGTCTCCTCCGCAGGTACTTCCGGCAAAGTTTTGTAGCGGGAATGTAGTGAGCGGAGGAATATAGGTGCTTCGTACATCGAATTCTGGATTAGTAAGGGTCGTAGTTGTTTCTGTTATTGCGGCGGCGGCGGTTACGAGTTTAAAGGTTGAACCGGGGAAGAAAATCTCCCTGTACATTTTTGGTAAACGGGGATCATCAGATGTCGGTAAAGACGAATACTCCTCCCAAGCTTGTTGTCCGGTTTCCAGATCTGCTGATCCAAATACTGTTGGATCATAAGATGGGTAGCTCCAAAACGCCAAAATCGCTCCCGTTCTTGGATCGACGACAACGATAGATCCTTTTCGTTCACCTAGAGCTTCTTTGGCGGTTTCTTGAATTGAATGGTTTATCGTAATGGTTAGATCAGCTGAGGTATCTGTATCAGTAAAAATATCTTCTAAGCTGTTGAATCTTTGTGTTTCTTTTTGACCGGCAAGTTGATCGTTGTAATAACGTTCTAATCCATCAGCCCCATATTGAAATGAGAAGAAACCTGTTGTATGAGCGTATAAATCTGCAAAGGGGTATACGCGTTCGAATTTGAGTTGACCGTCAACTTCTCGTGATTGTGCAATTATTTCCCCATCTATAGTGTAAATTTCACCCCGTTCTCTATTGAAGTCACGGATTACCGTTCGCATATTATTAGGGTTTTCTTGAAGGTCTTCTTGCTGAAAAATCTGTATTCTGTTTAATTGAATGAATAGGGCCACAAAGCAAAGCACAAGAGTGACTCCCAAAATGCGTATGTTCCGGTTCATGTAGCCTCCCCTATGGTTGGCGTATTACCGGCTTGGCTGGTTCTGACTTCGTGAGAGATTCTGAGTAACAGGGCGAGCAGAACCCAGTTTGCCAAAAGGGAACTTCCGCCGTAACTAACGAATGGGAGTGTTACTCCGGTGAGTGGAAGAAGCCGAACAACTCCAGCGATGATGATAAATGCTTGAAATCCAAGGAGAGTTGTGAGTCCGGTGGAGAGGAGTTTTTCAAATGGTCTGATAGAGGCAAGAGAGATTTTTAGGCCGGAACCGACCATAAGCAAAAACAGTATTAAAACTGCAGTGGTTCCTACGAGCCCAAGTTCTTCTCCTATAGCAGCAAAGATAAAATCTGTTTCAACCTCAGGTATGTTCTCTGGATTACCAACCCCCATACCGGTCCCGGTGAGTCCGCCTTCCGCTAGGGCGAAAGAGCTTTGCACTATTTGATAGCCATCTCCTGCGGGGCCATCAAATGGACGGATCCATATATCAACTCGATCTTTTACATGTATGAACTGGCTCCAAGCTAAAAAAGCTCCTCCGAAAAAAAGAATCGAACTGACTACCAGATAGGAAGATTTTCCTGTTGAAATCCAAAGCAGAACTACGAAAAGTGTAAAGAATAGAAGTGAAGAACCAAGATCTTTTTCTGCGACCATGACAACAAGGGAGATGCCCCATGCAAGTAGTATCGGCCCGAGATGTCGTAGCTCAGGAAATGACATACCAAAACGGCGAAGTCCTGAAACTGCTAAGACGTCGCGTTTTTCAACTATGTAGGCGGAAAAGAAAACTGCTAGAACAATTTTTGCGAATTCACCCGGTTGGAAATTAATCGAACCTAGCGACACCCAGATTTTCGCACCATTTATTTCTCTCCCCAACCCCGGGATCAAAGGCATAATCAGTAGGATGACGCCAAGTGTCATCAGAATGTAGCGATATTGTTCTAAGCGGCGGATTTGAGGAACGAGCACAAGCGTTACGACAAAGGCGCCAACTCCAAATAGTGTCCATGTTGCTTGCAGGCCTGCGAGATCTGTATCAAGGCGAGCTATGAAGACATATCCAATCCCGTTCAAAAGACCTGCTAACGGAAGTAGAGAAAAATCTGCTTTTGGAGCAAACTTTCTTACTGCGAGATGAGCCAATAGTAAAAGAAGGAGAATCCCGATCAGGAACGGAACGATGTTAGCGGGAATTGAAGATGATCTTCCGAGGCTGGCCAAAATATAGCCAGTAACAACAAGTGCTGCGACGAAAAGGAGCAGGAAGAATTCGACGTTGCGGTTATGGGATTTCATCTTTGTAATGTCAATCAGTTTTCTGCCGATTTTCCGCTATTTCATTTTGTAGAACATCGAGGTAGTCGATTGCTTCTTGGAGACTTTCAAATTGGGGTTTTTGTCTTATTTCCTCGATCATTGTTTCATCCAGATCACGTCCAAGAATCGGCCTTCGTTCTTCGATAGTTGGATCAAACCAGAGAATGCTATTGGTTCTGCCTTGAAAAATTAATATTTGGGAATTCTCAATAGAAATGTTATCGACTTGTTCAAAGCTAACGAAGTAATTATCTCGGGCGTATCGCCCCACAAATAGCCCTACAACTAGGAGCATCACCAGTAATGTAATAATTAACTTCCGGATATTCTGCGGTGTTGTTACCCATTCGACACTCTCGGAGGGATAATCATCTCGGTCTTGTCCCTGTATATGTATTTCTACCTGCGGAGATTCCAAATCAGTTGTTTCTGGGATAGCTGTACTTTGGTTAGGTTCGAGCGGTTCTTTTCCTTCCTTCACATCAACGACAACAACAGTTATGTTGTCGTTCCCTCCGTTTGTGTTTGCTAAATCTATAAGCTCCTGAGCCGCTTCTTGTGGGTTGGTAAAGCTTTGAAGTACGCCGTGTATTTCCGTATCGTGAACTTCGTTAGTCAAACCATCTGTGCAGAGAAGAAATCGATCATTTTTCTGTGCAGGTAATCGCCAGCAATCAACGTGCGCTTCGGTAGTTATTCCTAAAGCACGAGTAATGATATTTCGTTGCGGGTGATTCGCTGCTTGCTGCTCGGTAATCTTTCCTTCCCGGCGCATCTCTTCCACAAGGCTGTGGTCAATCGTAATTTGCGAGAACTTCTCAGCGGATAACAGGTAGATTCGAGAATCACCAATATTGGCTAAAGCAATTTCAACGGCTTCGTCATTATCGGAATATAGTCTGGTCAAGCCGCAGAGAGTTGTCCCCATTCCTTGATATTCAGGATTGCTTTCTGCTTCTATTCGGACTTCAATATTTGCTTTTACGATCTGCTCTCGAAACGTTTCCACCGTCGAGTATTTTTGTTCTTCAATCATTGCTCGTGTCGCAATTTCAGAAGCGATCTCCCCTCCCCGATGTCCTCCCATACCATCAGCTACGAGGAAAAGAGAGTTACTTACAGCATGAAAATCCTGATTCATGTTTCGCAACTTTCCGACATCTGTCGCTGCACCCCACGCAAAAATTGATTCTGAAGTGGATGGGCTAATAACGCTGCGTTCTTCGTTCATGACACCACCAGTATGGTATTCCCGATTTGGATACGGTCCCGACGTTTCAATAAATACGGCTTATCTATCTTTTCTCCGTTGACAAACGTCCCATTTGTTGATGTTAGATCTTCGAGAAAAAAAGAGTCGTCGTCTAGGAAGATTCGTGCATGTCGATGGGATGCAAATGTGTCACTAATCGCGATCTTGCACTCTTCCGCTCTTCCGAAAAACATTTCGTCTTCGATAAGAAATGCGGACCCTTTCCAATCTTCTGGCTCTATGGCCACCAGAGCTGAAACTGGCGGCAGTTCCATTAATTCCTGACCATCTATTCTGGGTAATTTTGGATTTTTGGTTTTTCGAAATTGAAGCATTGTCATGACAACTATCCATATAAAGAACACATAAAGGAGCCCCAGAAAAAGAAACTTCAGTAGTTCTAAGAATTGTTCTGACACGTTTTATTATCTATTTCTCTTTTTAGCCAGACATTTTTTGAGTGGCTTTATGAATATGTAAATTATCTTCCTTGCCAATCGGGACTGCGTTTTTCTTTATATGCTTTTTGCCCTTCCTTCGCATCCTCCGTTTGCCCAGCAACGATCCGCATCGTTTCACCAAATCTTACTGCTTCTATCCATCCCATATCTTGAGATCTGGTTGCTACTTCTTTGGTGGCCCGTGTAGCAAGGGGTGCTGATAGGCATAATCGCTGGGCAAGTTCATTCGCTTTTAGAAGTAATTCCTCGTGTGGGTAGACCTCCCATACGAGTCCCATTTCCTTTGCTCGCTCAGCTGTAACCTTTTCTCCAAGGAGTAAAAGTTCCATTGCGTGAGACCAATTAAGTTTTTTCGGGAGTTGGATCGCCCCCACAATAGTTGGAATCCCGATTCGTACTTCTGGATATGCAAATGATGCCCGTGTACTGGCTAGAACAAAATCACAAAATGTTACTGCAGTTAATCCATATCCAATGCAGGGTCCGTTTACCGCAGCGATTACCGGTTTATATATTTCTTTACCGCTTTCAAAACTATTGATTGTTGGTTTTTCCCAAAAGGTTCCTGCGAAAGTTCCCGCGCTTCCCTGCATATCTTTTAAATCAGCTCCCGCGCAAAATGTGTCGCCGGTTCCTGTCAGTATTGCAACCCAGGCTGTTTCATCTTCTAAGAACCTACTCCACGCAGCGTTTAGGCTTTCGCGCATCGGGCCGTTGATCGTATTCAGATTGTCTGGACGGTTATAGCTAATCGTAACAATGTGCTCATTTTGTTCGTATAAAACTAGTGACTCAGCCATAACTAACTTGCTTCAAATCGGACACTGTATTGACCAAATTCAATCTGATCATGATCAACAAGCCAGTGTTGTGAAATAGGAAACCCGTTGACAGAAGTTCCATTTGTCGATCCAAGGTCGGAGAGAAGGTACCCGTTCTCTCCCATGTCTATCTTGGCTTGGTTCCTGCTAATACTTGGGTCATCAATGAAAATTGTCGATTCTTGAAGACGACCAATGCTTATTGTGGCTTCAGCAAGGACAATTCTTTGTCCATCAGGTAGCACAAGGGCGCCTGGAGGGTAACCGTTTTCATTTTGTTTAAAGCGGGCATCGATTTTGAGGGTCCCGTTTCGTAAATTCCTATCAGCATTTAAGTTGACATTCACGGAACCAAGAAATCCATAGGCTTCCTGATAAGAGTAGTCACGGATTCTTTCTTCTAGCTCACGCCGGATCGACTCACTAGCATCGGCAAAATTATCAAAGTCATCTTGGGATATCACTACATCAAAATCGTTTGGTGCGAGATTTTCACCATTGACTCCGATGCTCCTGTGACGTTCAATTTCTCTGACGATCCGCCGGCTCATTTCTACAGGTTTAATTGCGCTGCTAAATAATCGAGCGAACGTCCCCTCGATAATTCTTTCTAACTTATTTTCTACCTTTTTAATGACCACAATCCTATTTTAGTGTGTGTGGAGGTTATTCTTCAATGAGTCCCATCTCGATGAGTTCTTCTCGGGGTGGAAAGTTAAATATAAATGGTGCAGTTAGCTCTGGATCGGAGCAGACATTGTATCCAGGGGCGTCAGCTGCAGTGAAATTGCGGACGGTCGTTGGATATGTTCCTTCTGCTGGAAGTTGAAGGAAGTCTTCTATGGCGTCGGCCATTGCGGTGGATACAGCGGGGACGTATTCAGCGGATCTGAGTAGTCTTGCTTCAGCTGGATTCGCCAAATATGCAAGTTCAATGAGAGTCGTTGGTGTTTTTGGACGTGACATCATTCCATAGGTGTCAGTTCCTCTGTTATTCAATACCCGAATAACTCCAGCATCGTATTGACTTGTCCATGCTACCCATGAGAATTGATCCAGAGCTTCGTATACAGATTCATAGACTAAAGTCCCTAATCTGGCGGATTGCGTGGAGTTGCTCTGGACAAAAGCTTCTGCTCCCGGATCTGATGATGGAGCGATCATTGGAGCATTGTGATGGATGGAAACCATTCCATCTACCTGTAAGTGGTCAGCATAGAGTCCACGTGATGAGAGGGGAATGTGATAATTTCGAGTCCGAACTAGGAAGGCAGTGATACCTCGCGTAGCGAGTTCTTCTAAGAATCCTTCGGCAACGCTTAAATTAATAGCGTTTTCCCAAATTCCGGCATAATAGGCTCCTCCATCGACCCCTCCGTGGCCAGGGTCGATAGCTATTTGAATATCCTTTACTAACATTCCTCCAATAACTGGAACTGCGTATCCGCATGGCGAACGGACGATATAACCATTTTTTGTCTCAGCTAACACCACGGTATTTACGCCGGTAGTGGTAACTAATCCCCACGGTGGTCGTTCAAGGTCTAGTTGCGAGGTTGTTCCAAGTCGACCCCAGTAGTCCAACGTTTTGTTCTCATTCGGGACGTTGTATGTATCCTGATCAAGCGTTAAAAAGAGATCGAGATCTATCCCCTGTTCTGTTCCCCAAAAAAGAGTTACGAGTCCTGTATCAAATTGGGTTCCTAAGGACTCTCCGCTTGCTGCGACAACGAGTTCTGATTTTCCATCGCCGTTCATATCAAGAGCAGCTAGCGCGTCTCCCCAATGGTCAGCTGGTTCAGCAGTAATTTCAAAACCAGCTGTGTCTTGATTTACAGCTATCGCATCTTTTCCGGATAATCCATTACGGGATCCAAATACTAGTGTGACTGCTCCTGCTCTCATAACGGAGGGAGTGCTTTCAGCTGGCGCTCCTATAGCTAGATCCCAGTATTGGTCTCCATTGAAATTACCGCTGGTCAGAACTGAGCCCCATCTGTCACCAACCTCATTTCGATCGGGCATATTTGAACTTCCCTGATGCAACCGATAAGACCGATGAGGGGTTATCCCTTCTTGTGAGCCAAACATAATCGTAACTGCACCTGTTTGTTCTCTTCTTCCGCTGCTCTCATCTGGGGCTCCAATTGCTAGGTCACTGAAACCGTCATTGTTGAAGTCACCGGTTGCGAGGACTGCGCCCCAGTGGTCATAAGCTTCGTTTCTATCAGGAACAAGGGGGATGTTTTGATGAATACGGAACGCGTTGCTCGTGGTAATGCCTGTTTGGGTTCCATACAAGATAGTTACTGCACCCACTTCAGGATGTTGTCCGTAATTTTCTCCCGGAGCTCCTACAGCAAGATCTATGTAACCATCGTTGTTAAAGTCTCCGGAAGCGAGCGCTCTGCCCCAGTTATCCCCTGATTCTCCTGCGTCGGGAACTCCTTTGGTGCTTTGATCGATATTTTGGGCTTGTTCTGTTGAAAGACCTTTCGATGTTCCATAAAGGATCGAGATTTTACCGACATCGGGTTTTGACCCATTATCTTTCTCTGGCGCTCCAACGGCAAGATCTTCGAAACCATCCCCATTAAAATCTCCCGATGACAGCATTATTCCCCATCTATCACCCGAAGCGTTAGTTCCTAAAGTGCTAGAACTCTCCTGATGAAATGTTTTTCCTACGTCGAGCGCTCCTACACCGTCAGGTGAACCGGGAAAAATCCAAATTTGTCCTACGTCTTTTTTGCCGCCAATATCTTCATCAGGTGCGCTAACGACCAGGTCATCGAACCCGTCACCATTAAAATCTCCATACGTTGATCGAGCACCAAAATGATCTCGGAGTTCATCTAAGTCTGGAACAAACGCCATCCCCTGATGAATGAAGGAACTGTTTTTCGGTGTCTGTTCAGCGTCTCCATAGAGGATAGAGATAGCGCCAGCTGCATTTGCGTCGCCAAATCGTTCCCCCGTTGCCCCTATGGCTAGATCAGCGAATCCATCTCCGTTGAAATCTGGTCGTACTACATTGGTAGTGCCTTCGCTATCCTCTGTCTGAGCTTCTGCGGTCCCTTGACTCCTTGAGATTAAGAGGCATATAACGACGAAGGTAATAATCGCAATGCCGAACGCTATGAACGTGTGCTTGCGGATCCGCTGTTGGGTGAGGAGAAAAAAAGAATTCATAAGTTCAATCTTGAATTGTATGGGGTGCGCGAGGAGGGACTTGAACCCTCACATCCCGAAGGACACAGGCACCTGAAGCCTGCGCGTCTGCCAATTCCGCCACTCGCGCGAGTAAAAATGGAGCGTATCGGAAGATCAGCCATTCGCAAGCAAAAAAGGTTCATATGTTTGAGTTAGACCAATAAATAGCATGGTCTATCAGGTATTTCTTCCTAAAAGACGATCGACGCGAATCTCTATCACACGCCTATCTTCTCCCCTGTCTTTAGGTGGGGAATAGCGTTTGGCATATCTTGTCGTTCCTTCGGAACATCGTTGAGGGTCAGCGGTAACGGTGGCATCTCCTTCAAATGTGATCCATCGACCTCCGTCAACTTGGCATACTGCCGCTCGAAGTGGAGATGAAGAGCGTTCCAATATTTTCGCTTTTGTGCTTCCAGCCCATGTAATGATCCGAACAAGCTTGTCTTTATCATCCCATGTGAATCCGATCGGCGTGACATGGGGACGCCCAGAGGGAGTAACAATCGTGAGGGAAGCAAGGTGACGTTCTGTCACAAATTCCATATTCTCTTCCGAGAGCGTAATCTCTGTCATTTCTTCGGTTTCTTTCATGAGTAGTTAATGTTCAACGATATTTATACGCGAACGAGGAGCCCGGAGGCTCCTCGTGTGCTTTTTTCTAATGGATTCACCAGTTACTGGTTGTATCCCCAGATTCTTCAGCGGAATCTTCTGTTGTAGCTGCTTCTGCTTCTGCTACTTCAGGTTCCTCTAATTCGGAAGAAGCACCTCCGAATAATGCTTTAATTTTTTCCATGATTCCCATAGTTTCAACCTCTCATATAAGGAATATTAAGACCAGTTTAGTTGATGAAGGGTTCTCTGAGGGGTATATACCCTGTTCAGAAGGTTTTACGATCCGAACATTGCCATCCATTGTTCAGGTGACTGAGGAGCATAGATGTAGTTGTTAGCTCGAGTATCACCCATGGATTGGCAGGGTTTTGGCGAATAGAGGTGCCCGGGAAACAAGGTTGCGGTGTCAGGGATCTTTGCGAGGCGTTGCGTGAGACTTTCATACATTTCTCTCGGGTTTCCGCCTGGTAGATCCGTTCTCCCGCAGCCATCGAGAAAAAGCGTATCTCCGGCGATAAGTCTGTTGTCGACAAAGAAGCATTGGCTTCCTGGAGTATGGCCGGGTGTGTGGATGAGTTCAATCTCGATTGATCCCACTGTTACCTTGTCTCCGCTGCTGTGGGTAATTAAGTCATTTTCTGACACGCCGGTTACCTTTTGTACAAGGTCAGCTTCTTCTGTTTGGACATGAATCGGAATTGATGTGATTTCTAGAAGGTCAGCGACTCCGGAAATGCTGTACCCCATCATGTCCCCTCCTACGTGGTCGGGATGGTAATGAGTCGCGAGCACTCCGGTGAGTTTCATCCCATCTGCTTCGACAAGATCAACGAGACCCTGTGGGTCATACGCCGGGTCGACAACAACTACTTCACCAGTTGCCCGGTCTCCGATGAGGTACATAAAGTTCACCATTTGGTGGGCAAGCTGGTTATCTTCTCCCAGATCTCTTCCGGAAAGTAGTTGCCGGAAATAAAATTGGTCATTGTCCATGACGCTACCTTAGGCAAAAATTGTTCGATTTTTGCTTTTCGTTTAAATAATTCCCGAGGGGTAGGGGTATCTGTCCTCTATCCTCAAAGTGTGACTGAATTGAGTATTGGTAGCATCGGGTATCTTGGGCCTTCGGGTACCTTTACTGAAGCTGCTATTCTTTCTCAGCCTGATTTGGCAGCATCTGAACACGTGCTTTTCCGAAGCCATTCTGATGTTTTGCATAGCACTGGGAGCGGTGATATTGATTTTGGTTTCTGCGCGATCGAAAACGCTATTGAAGGGACCGTTAACGTCGTTCAGGATACTTTAGCTTTCGAAGGGGATCTTATGATTCAGCGGGAGGTTGTTATTCCAATCACGATGAACCTTCTTGTGAAACCTGGAGCTTCTCTTGATGGGATCAAAAAAGTTCTTTCTTACCCCCATGCGTTAGCTCAGGTCCGGTCTTTTGTTCGTAGCCAGTTACCTGATGCCGAATTTGAAGCAGCGAATTCTACAGCTGATGCTGCTCGAGTGTTATCTGAAACTTCTGATATGCAAACAGCTGCTGTTGGGACAAGTTTGGCTGCGGAAAAATATGGTTTAGAGATCGCCGCCGCAGAAATTGAGGATCATCCGGGGAACCAAACGCGTTTTGTGCTCGTGGCTCGAGATGGTATCCCTGCCCCTACCGGTCATGACAAAACAAGCGTCGTTATTTTTCAACAGTCTGACCGACCTGGGTCTTTGTTGGCGATCTTGCAAGAGTTCGCTGCGCGTTCCATTAACCTCACCAAGTTAGAATCCAGGCCTACCCGAGAGGGGCTTGGAAGATATTGCTTCTTTTTGGACCTTGAAGGCCATATGGCTGACCCTTTAATGGCTGATTGTTTAAAAACGTTGCAAGCGAAGCAAGTTCGTGTGAAATTTCTCGGTTCGTATCCCGCTGCCGGTGAGAACGCGAAGGAAGCCCGCAAAGAATCTGGGGCTGCTTGGGATGACGCTGAGAGCTGGTTGGATA
Source organism: Acidimicrobiaceae bacterium (assembly GCA_002715405.1). Taxonomy (GTDB): domain Bacteria; phylum Actinomycetota; class Acidimicrobiia; order Acidimicrobiales; family UBA8592; genus UBA8592. The sequence goes on along the minus strand of PAZD01000068.1, from coordinate 833 downwards.
AGCTCCGGGCGAAATTAAAATAGCCGGAATTTAGGTGTAGCCGCCATCGACGATCAGGTTCTGTCCTGTGACCCAACTACCTGCCTCAGAAACAAGGTAGAGGACAGCGGCAGCGATATCTTGCGGCGTGCCGACACGCTGTAGAGGTATTCTTGCGGCAAAGTCAGCAAATTTTTCTGGCGGTACTCCCCCAACCCGTGTAGTTGCTTCTGTGGGAACCTGGCCTGGAGAAACAATATTTGACCGAATACCTTTTGGCGCGAGTTCAATAGCGAGAGTTTGTGAAAGATTATTCATTCCCGCTTTCGCCGCTCCGTAGCCGGCGAAGCGAACTGCAGCTCGAAGGGAAGCGATGGATGAAATACCGATGATGGATGAACCGGGCTGCATGACTTCAGCGCATGCTTTCGCCGCGATGAAATGGGGGCGAAGGTTGAGGGCGATTTGTTGATCCCAATGCCAAGCCGGAAATTCATCAAATGTGAAATTACCAGGATGATCTGACGTTCCCGCGTTGCTAACCCAGATATCGAGCGAACCGAAATCGTCGACAGCATGGTTAACGAGTTCTTCGATGGTCTGCTCTTCTGTGATATCTCCAACGATGACGCTACAGGAACCTCCTCGTTGGGTGATGATTTCAGAAACTTGGTTGAGTCTATCTTCATCGCGGGCGGTGAGGATAACGGACGCGCCTGCGTCGGCGAGGCCGATGGCGATTCCTTCACCGATTCCTCTGCTCGCTCCTGTGACGACGGCAACTTTCCCATCGATTCGGAACTGATCAATCAAGTTTGGGAACATCTACGTCTCTTTTCTCTCAGCAAGTATGC
>PAZD01000067.1 GCA_002715405.1 Acidimicrobiaceae bacterium | reverse complement strand
AAATATTTTACTTATTTATTATTCTTTAGATTTTAATTTACCTCAAGAATTTTAGCTCATAAAATGAATTTAATTTTATCGATACATTTTTATGGTCTCTTATGGCGATAGAAATGTATAATTACAAAGGTAAAATGCTCGTAAGGATGAAAACATCGAGAAAATTAAATAAAAAAAAGGGTATAATTGATACTTAAAGGTCTATTCGATTAATTTCTCGAGGAAATAGGTAAAAATTTATAGAAAAACCGAAATAAATACTTAAAGAAACCTTTAAATTAATCGACGGAGTTTATTTTAGTTAATCTTTTCAAACTTCTGAGATATTTTAGGATTATCCTTCTCTATTTTATCCTTTCTTTCACTTGAATAATCAAATGTACAATTGTGTGAATGAGCATTTAAATGTTTTTGACAAAATATATGACCACACTTACACTTAAATTCAATCATCGATAATCGAACATTACAACTATAACACCTCCTCTTATTCTTACCTTTACCTTTTTTTGATGATTGCTCCTTATCCCCTCCTTTTTCGGAAATAATAATACAACCTTTATCCATTCCCATTAATATTCAATATAAAATTTAATCAAATTTAAAGGTATTTAAATAAAACCCCTATTTCTTTTTCAATTGCCTTATTATCTTCTACCATTTCATTAAATAATTTACTTTTACCATCAGGTGATAAATCAGTAATTTCCTTCACATCTTCATCATCTAAATCCTCCAATGTATCAATCGTTAACTCTTTTTTAATTCTAGCAGCTGGTGAAACCTTCGCCCCTTCAATTTTAGCAGCGGCTGGTGAAACCTTCGCCTTTTCAGCCTTATACTTCAATCCATCCCCCATTAAAGAAATCATCTGTCGAGCTAATTCTTGCGTCTCCTCAATTTCCTTTCTATTCTCTGTAATATCTTTCAATATTTTCTCTATCTCATCATCAATCCCTTTTATTAACTTCTTCTGATTCAAAACCCGTTCAGAATTCTGAAGTATGTGAGGCTCCAAAACCTTCCATAACCCGTCAAAACTTGATATAGATCCAACATCAATTGGTATATCATCCTCTTCACCTCCCTGTATAGTTTCGACCCCCTTTTCTACTGAAGGTTTATTTCCCATTATATATATATATATATAATATAATAAAAAGATATAATAAAAAATATAATAATAGGTTAAATGTCTTGATAGCCGGACTCGAACCAGCGGCCTAAGGAACTACAGTCCTCCGCTCTACCAACTGAGCTATATCAAGAAAAAAGCCATCAATGAGAGTTGAACTCACGACCTTCGCATTACAAGTGCGACGCTCTAACCAACTGAGCTATAATGGCGATTCCCACACCGGGACTCGAACCCGGGTCGGCTGGGTGAAAACCAGCTATCCTAACCATCTAGACTATATGGGAATGATATATATATATTTATATATATTTATATAGGATATTATAAACCTTAAATATTTTATATTATTTAGAAATAAAAAAAAATTTGAATATACTTAAAACATTTTTAACAAAATGGAAGAGGGAAATAAATATATCTTTGAAGAAATAAATTATAACCCACTACTCTGTGATTCAAGAAAATGGAAGAGTGATAGATCACCATACCATCAATGTAAGATGAATAAAAAAATTGGTAACCTATGTATTGCTTGCCATAATAAAAAAATAAATAATAGACTTTGGGAAGGACTTATCACTGAACAACCACCTAAAGATCCGGTATGTATCTCAAAAACAGGGAAAAAAACAAAAAAATACTGGATCTATCCAGAAAATAATGATCATTCTACAATCGAAGAAATAAATGAAGTCAAGAATACATCTACATCAAAAAGAAATAATCCACAAAAAAAAAAAGAAAAAAGAGAAGATAATGATCATTTTGTAGGCGGTCAGAACCACACCTACGAGTTCGAAGACTATCGAAAAATATTCATCGACAACAAAGAATATAAACTAAATACTCACGATAACCAATTACTTACAACCGATCATAAAAGTAATAACATAATCTTAGGATTATGGGATAAAGAATCAGGTAAAATAATAAAAGATTAAATAATTTAATCTTTCAGTTATTTAAAAATTTGAAAAATCCATTACTTTTTTTTTAAATAAATAAAATCATGGAAGCTACTCAATCAAGCCCAATGGAACAAAAGATCCAAAGAGAACTCGAACTCTATCGTGAAAAGTGGGAGTCTTCAAATAATCGAGGGAAGAGGCAAACAGAAGTATTCCGTGAAAATGTCCCTCTCGACGAGTGCGACTTCAATGAAAAGTTTAAAGAATGTAACCTCGACCAATTCTTCACACACCCGGAAAAGATCGTACTTCCCGTTTTTAAAGGATACAATTCAGTCCATCTATATAGGGATTCAAAGAAGAAGCAGACAATCCCCCTTTTCGATGATGGGAACTACTTCCTTGTTGGGGCTCTGGGGGAACCCGGAAGAGATCTACCTAGAAATCACAAGTCCAAGGCCTCACACCTAATGGTTATCAAACATGGCGATGAAGGTCCAATCACCTTCAACGAAATGCTCCCAACTGATAAGGAAGAGACCGAAGACCTTCAAGAAAGAATCAATTTCGCGAATATGGCGGTTGGTCACATACGAAACAATACACCAGTCGCACAATGCGGAACAAAGGTTGTTGAGAAAGCAAATGAAATGGAAATTGACGTTCAAACAGGCATCCGTCAATTTATGGGTCAAGTGATCTCCTCCTTTACAGAAGAGTTCCGGGTGGGCAGGCCCGGGTACACACTACGTGACGAAACAAATACTAACATCGCTGGAGAGACACTGGATGTAATTCAAAGCCTGATCGATCAAGTTTTCACAGATCAATCACTTAAGGTACATGCGTTTATCCAACCTCCACACGAAAATAGTCAGGTCCTTTCCCATATCCATGTATTCCTACTTCATGAACCTCAATGGCTAGATGGTGCAGAGGAAAATTATTACGATTGTAATACTATCCTAAGGCTGAAGAAGGAAATGGCTGAAGAAGTTGAAGAAGTTGAAGAAGGTGAACCCGGACTCACGAGGACATTTTCTGTAAGAAACTAATTATCTTATCACCCCCACTATAAATTTGATTTGTGTATATATTTTTTTTTCAAAAAAAATAATGGAAGATAATCACAAAACATCTTACCTCTCACGATGTCAAGAAATGAAAAAATGTTATATCCAACTTGGGAAGAGATACAATATCCCATACGATTTAATAAAATATATTTACAACCACACTCGTAAAATTTCTACAAATGAAATGAAAAAATTGATCATCTATCACAATAATATGATCATGTTTAAATTAATTACCTCTCCATTCGATCAATATGATCGTATAGAATACAATAAATATGATAAACAGATCGAAAGAATACGGACTTGGAAAAAAAAATATGATTATATCAATGGCTGGGATGGATTTAATAACGATATCCTCTTTCAATATCGCATCCCAGATGGTAAGGGTTGTGAATGGGCGATTAATAAAAGCCCTATAAGAAAAGTAATATATAAAGATGATAATTATATATTCTTAGACATAAGAGAAAAAATAATCATCGAATTGAAAATTCTATCAGAAGAGAATTATCTTTGGGAAAGAAATGAAGTAGATGGCTCATTAACTCCTGCTAAGATCAAGCTAAAAATTAAATATCTAAATAAAAGTCCCTTTAATGAGATATATGAGGACTATGATGATTTCCTTACCCATAAAGGAACAGAAGAACAATATATACATTGTCTCGTAATCGATCGATTCGGTGAAGCATCCGGTCTTTAAATTTGAAAAGTGTCTATAAGTGTCTAAAAAATCCAGAACTACAAATGAGGTTCTCTACGATAGTACTACAGATCCTACTGGAGGATACATGTAGTAGTCCGAAGAAGAAAAAGAAGATCCTAGAGTTTATTGAAGGAAAAGTAAAAGAATCTTAAAAAAAAAAAGAATTTGAAATTGAGAATCATTTTTTTTTAAGAAATATATATTATGGATCGCAAAATACGAACATTTAAAAGGACCCTCAATAAAGGTGATAAATACAATACAAAAATAAAAGAACAAATGGACATAAAAAACTTTCAATACCAATCACATGATAAAAAAAGATATGATAACTTAATATTAGATTGTATTAGGTCCTATGCGATAACTAAACGAATCATCCAATTACCCTATGATACTCAAAGAAGAATCTATATTTTTGCAATGAAAAATTATTGGAAAAATATGACACTTAATCAACCTTTAAGACCTATCTGGTGTGATTATAAAAAATATTTAGACAATCAACTGAAGCGTTCTATCATTGATAATGTTCATTTTATGCATTTAGAATTTAATACTTTGCCCGAAAATAAGAAATGGATACCTGGTTGTACTTGTAACTTCTGTCAGAACTATAAAAAAAATCATAGAAACGAGGTTGATGAAATATTAAATAAGATAGTTGAAGATGAATATTACTTCCTTAAAATGTTAGGATGTCATGAACCATTCGTAAACAAATGGAACCAATACGAAACATTTTATGGAGATGCCTTAAATTATACAAAGATAATCACATTTGATCCTCTAAAAGATATGTTTGAGGATAACATTGAAGCTTCTCCCCACGATTCCCCTATATATTTCTCACAAGAATTAAGTCCTTCTTAAAATTTGAAATTTGTAAATGATAAGTTATTACAATAAAAAAAGAGTAGAGAGAAGAGTCAGAAACAAGAAAAGTAAAAAAACTAACGAAATGCAGATCTTCGTCAAGACACTCACGGGGAAGACAATCACCCTTGAAGTGGAGGCTGCAAATTCGATCGAAGAAGTGAAGGCGATGGTCCAGGACAAGGAGGGGGTCCCGCCGGATCAACAGCGACTGATCTTTGCGGGGAAGCAACTCGAAGATGGTCGAACACTCGCAGACTACAACATCCAGAAGGAATCAACCCTTCACCTGGTCCTCCGCCTTCGTGGAGGATCAGATGAAGAATCCGGTCCAACTGGTGAGAAGTCTGAGGAACAATCGGGACCAACTGGTGAGCAGGTCGCCGCGGCAAAGGAACAATCAACCTTTACAATGAACCTCCCACTTGATATCGCCAAGACAAACATCGGCGCTTTCATCGGAAAAGGAGGTTCAAATCTCAAGAAATTCGTCCTCTCGAAGACAATGAGAGGCTATGATGGCAAGGGAGGGAAGTCCGTCTTCTGTAGCATCGAAGAGGACGAGAGCCAGGATCCACCTGTATTCGCTAACCTACGAGCAGCGAATAAGGAAGTCCTTGATCTCCTCAAGGAAAACGTTCTACGTCATCAGGAAGCGATTCTGAGGAAGATGGACCAACCTCCCAAGAGGTACAACACGAAGTTCGTCTTCAAGACCTCGATGGATCACCACATGATCCCCAAGTTCATTGGGGTGGGTGGTCGGAACATCCGAGGGTTCGCCGATAAGGTTTCAAGTGCCGATCCGAACATTGATCAAGCCGTTGTTGAGGGAAAGGACTATCCTGCGACGAAGGTCCATATCCAAGAAGACCGAAAGATCAAAATGAATCAGCTCCGTTTTGAACACCTGAGGACCTCGGTTGAGAGCTCTGATAAGGTCCTCATTACGATCGAGATGAACACAAATGACCGAAGTGCTTCGTACGAGAGCTCAAAGGAACTCCTCGTTCAGGCGATTGAAGGGATGAATGCCAAGAACCATGCGAATCAAACGACAAATGAAGCATGGGTATCCTTTGAAAGTGATGGTGGAGGATGGGGAAGTCCTCGGAAGGCCGTTGGAGATGATACTGACGATGATGAGATTCTTGATGATCCTGAAGGAGGAAGTGAGTGATGTATCGTGAGAGAGATGTATGTGTAAGTATGTATATTATTATTTATGTAATTATTTTTTTTATGTAATTATTATATTATGGAAGAACCGATACAAAAATGTGTCATTTGTTTTAATAGTATTAATGAGAATGAAGTCTCAATCACAAATTGTAATCATATATTCTGTCTACAATGTATCTTAAGATGGTTTAATCAAGGGAAAATATCCTGCCCTTCATGTAGATCGAATGTTGTAAGCTTTACAAATGATGGACGATTAAACCATATTATAAAAGTAAAAGAAAGAACAAATGATACCACACTGGAACAAAATTTCCGAAGAATATATAATCAAAATGTTTTTTTTAAGTTTATAATCGGCCTTAATATTGTATATTCCCTTTATTCAATGTACGCAGATACATTAGATGAAGATAGATACTATTATTACCGATACCTATATCAAAATTGTTCAAATAGTCTCTCAAATTTAAATGATCGATTAATTAATTATCAGACGTTCTATGACACTACATTATATGATATTTTAAATAAATATTCTCAAGATTATGTAGAAAAATGTTTTTATCCATTAACTTATCTTAATCATTGTTTAATTTAAACAAATGGGGATATATTAAAATCATCATCAATTGTATTTATTTTTCTTGTACCTTTTTTACAACGAATAAAACCCGATTGATCAATACCTTCAAAAATATGATCCGGTCCACATGAACTATTATATTTTGAATTTTCACCAAAAGGAAATTTCGAGCTATCTCCAAAATAACCTGATGAATCATTATAATTACAACCTCTACAAACCTGATAACACTTTCCATTAATCTTTGTATGGCCATCAGGACATTTATCCTTGGAAACATATGAAACACCTGGACCGGATGTCATATCTGAAGTGAATCCTTCTTCGATCGATGGAGATATAATATTTAACGATGATTGATGACAATTACTATCATTTTTAATTGATGGATCATTAATACAGGAAAGTAACATCTTATTTGCATTGGTTGAATTTGGATCAATATAATTACAAAGATTATCTGATTCTATTTTTAATGTATATGACATATGTATACATTTTACAATATTTAAATTTGATTGAATAATTTATATTTATAATAAATGGAAAAAGAAATATACTATAAACCAGTATATACAAATAAAAAAATAATTTCTAGTATAGAGGAAAGCTATAATAGACAAAAACTTATAATAATTAATAACATCTTAAAAGAACTTAAAAACGAAAATATTTTAAAAATAAAAGATAATAGTAAATAAATGGAAAATAATATTCAGAATGTATTTCAAACATTTATACGAGGAATACCTACAAATATAATAATCACGAATAATTTACTAGATACAAACCATTTACTAGATCATTCATTTCAAGAACAACCCCCTCCTCAATTAACACCACTCTGTAAAACGTATAAGGATAGCCTTAAAGAATATTTCCTTAGTGAAGAAGAACTATCACAAGAAATAAATTGTTCAATTTGTCAAGAAATAATTAAAAAAGATGAAAAAGTAATCAAACTCGATTGTATAGAACAACCTCACTACTTCCATATTGGAGAAAATCAAGAAGAATGTGGTGGTATCTTCCCTTGGTTTCAAGAAAATAATACATGTCCTATGTGTCGAACAGAATTTCCAGCTGAACCTGAACCTGAACCTGAACCTGAACCTGAACCTGGACCTGAACCTGAACCTGAACCTGAACCTGGACCTGGGCTCGGTCCACCACCTCCAACAAACCAAACAGATCTAACATTAGATCAAATCGATGGACTCTATAATCATAATGCGCCGCCAGTAATACCATTAAATGAAATGTTTCAAAACATAATTAGAGAAATCAATAATGAAAACAATCATGAAAACAATCATGAAAACAATCATGAAAACAATCAAATAAGAAGACCATTTCCTGTTCGAGATATAATCGTAAATCGAATATTACACGATCTTCATAATAGATTAGAAGAAGATGAACTACAAGAAGCAATCCGAAGATCAATAGAAGATTCATAAAAAAAAATGATATTCATTAATATAATGTTTAAACAAAGAAATATTTGTATTCTTTTTTTAGTACTGGTATTTGTTTTCTTATTTATTTATATTAGTAGTGATACTATATTAGATGATAATCATGAAATTACAAATGATCATTTAATATATATTGAAGATTTTTTATCAAATGATGATTTTCAAAAGATCTTACAATTGAATACAAATAAAAATAGTTTTAAGAATGAAGATTATCGTTTTATAAAACCATTAAAACCTAATACAATTTCAAATCATATATTCTATTCAAATAAATATGTACAAAAGATTCGTGAAGAACTAAATAATCAAAATGTAAAATCATCCAATTTTCCAATCGAACATAGAATTTATCCTATCAATTCAAAAGGAATGGAATGGCATATAGACACATTAATGTACGATATACCTCAATATGAAGCTGTATTCACAATAAGAAATAATTCGAGAAGTTATACAGAATGGGAAGATAATAATGGAAAAATACATAGAAAATGGACAAAACCAAATTCAATACTAATCGTAAGAGCGAAAGGATACAAACACCGAGTGACTCCTCCAAAAACGGGTGAAAGAGAAATATTAAAATTAATCTATACACAAAGTGATAAACCGAATGATAATTATTATCGCGAAATGAAAAGATTCAATAATATATAATAATATTGTATAAAAATATAATGCCTTCTTTTTTAACACATGCTTTAATAGGATACTTATTTTTTGATTATAAAGGAATGATCATTGCTTTGATACCGGATTTTATAAGTTATGTATATTACTTTTATAAATTATCACAGAAATATGATACTTATAATTTTCTAACATTGGCTAGTAATGCTACACCTAATGATCTTGAAAAAATAGATTATCAATTATATGATACAGGACATTCACTTGTATTTTGGTTAATTGCGCTTTTTATTTTTAAAGATAAAGCAATTTATGTTGGAATTTTCGCAATTATAATGGATATATTTTTACATTCAAATGAGAAGTGGCTTGGACCCGCATTTATGTATCCTCTAAGTGATTATAGATTCAATGGAATTCCTTGGTCGTCTCCAAAAGGACGTATAATTGTATTTACAATTATATTTAGTATATTGTTAATGTCAAAAAATACAAAACAGAAGATAATAGATAAATTATATATATAATTTATGAACGAAATATTTATGTTTCAATTGTTGAATCCGTTTAAAAATGATCATTTTAAAGTAAGATACATAAAATGAGTAGTACAATACAAGAAGCACATAGTACACCACCTTATATTGATGAATTCCTAAAAAAGAATATGATAAAATTAGTCGAAATTCATGATCAAGGTATTGAAGAACATAAAACTGGATGTTTAGGATTTAAATGTAGTCAAACAGAAAACAAAATGGATGTCTTCTTTATGAATGAAGATATAATTCTACAACAATTACAAAAAGAATCGTGGGAAAATCTAAAACAAGGTATAGGTAACAAAAAATTATTCTTAATCCAAGATATAGATGAAAATCGTATATTTCTAGTATATATATAAATCATATATTTACAAAAAATATATATGAAATAATATAAATCAATGGATACACAAACAATTTTAATTATCATTGCCTTATTACTTTTAGTTTGTTATATGAACCAAGAAACAAACCGAAAAATTGATATAGAAAACAATAAATATATAAAACGATTAATCACTAATGGAAAACCAGTAATTGAAGGAAATGATAACAAAAAATCAACTGATAAAAAATCAACTGATAAAAAATCAACTGATAAAAAATCAAATGATAACAAAAAATCAAATGATAAAGAATCAAAGAATATAAATTTTCGAAAGGAGATTGAAAATACTCATAAGAGATGTCCTCATACGGGTATGAAATCTAAAATTATCGCATGTATTCAATATCCTCCATTAAATACAGGGTTCTTGGTATCACTATGTTGTCCGCGATGTCTCAGTGAAATTCAATCTGATTTCGCAAGACCCCAACAAGATCACAACTATAAGATTACTAAAAAAGGAGAGTACTATTACTTTCATGGTAAAGATAAAAAAGGAGGACAAATTGCTCCAAAATGTACACTGGAAAATACAAAAATAGTTAGAGAAATAACAAAGAATGAATTAAGTACTCCTTCATGAATGGTGAATAGATAATTATTAATAATTACCTTCACTACGAATATTATAATGAGTAATTAACCAACTTTTACCCAATTGCCAATGTTTTAACGCATATGATTTTGGATATTTTTTACATGGAAAATCGAGATAACCTTTATTATTTTTCAGATGTTTCATAGTCTTCCTTCTTTTTTTTGTATCATGACATTTATTCTTACTTGATTTACGATAAGGTGGATCAATCCCAGGAGAATATTCTTCTACAAATGGATAAAAATAAGTGGTTGGAAAGATAAAATAATTATCATTTGATTTAATACCTGAACGTAAATAACCCGGACCAGTTTGGAAATCAACCGCATGATCAAAAAAATCAATATTATTTAATCGTGTTTTTGATAATAACCTTTTTAAGATTATATTACCTTTTGTTGCACCAAAGAATGAATTTGATAAAATATGAACATTATTAAATCTTGGAATCTCATTACAACCTACAAAATGAACACCTTCTTTGTTAAGAAGATTATACATAGGTTTTAATATTTCAAATGTTGTATCAAAGTAATAACCTCCATGATTATATACAATCTCAAGACGCATTAAATCTGTGATCTGTGCCCATTTTGAATATTTATATGGTTCATAATTATCATCTAACAATGTATTATTTTCTTCATCTTTGATTGGTTTCCCTTGAAGTTTTTTTGCCTTTTGAATATAAGAATATGTCTTTGGAAAATTTTTTCTTGTCAGATCTTTATTACCCCAAACTTTAATACTAAATTCTGAAAGGTATTTTTCAAATGTTTGTAAAAATAATTCAAAATAATCAGGAGGATCACCTCCAATCCATATTAAATGAACTTTTTTTGGTATAGGTGATACCCATTTCTTATTTTTTCTAGGGACATCCATCCGTTTCCCCCTTGATCTATTTTTTCTAGAAATATTCCTTCTCCTTTGTTTACGAATATTTTTTTGAATCAAAGGTTTTTTTAAGGAAGATTTTTTTAAGGAGGGTTTTTTTAAGGAAGATTTTTTTAAGGAGGGTTTTTTTAAGGAAGGTTTTTTTAAGGAAGGTTTTTTTAAGGAAGATTTTACTTTCATTGTATCAATATAATTATTTAATTCAACATACATCCTTAATTTTAAATCTTCAAAATCAGATTTTGAAATATTTGAATCTTTGAATAGATTTTCATTGATAATTTCTGGTAGTATTAACTTCAGTTCTTCTTTGACACCTTTTTCTGAACTATCGAATGAATCAATTTCACCCTTAATATCATATTTCGCATTTTTTAAAGCCCTTTCATAAAGATTAAATTTCGATTGATAATCATCAGAATCAGATGGTGACATATACTATATCATTTATTTTCTTTTTCTAATTCTTTTACTTTTGTTAGTCCTTTTACTTTTGTTAGTCCTTTTACTTTTGTTAGTCCTTTTATTTTTGTTAGTCCTTTTATTTTTGTTAGTCCTTTTATTTTTGGTAATTTTTCTTCTTTCCTTTGCCTTTTTAAGTCCACGCCCCCCTTTTTGCACGAGTGTGATCTTTTTCTTTTTCCCTGATACCTCCATCTCTTGCGCCGAGGCGCTGGGGGGCGAGTGCAATGTCTCCCAGGGCGCGCGCCCAGGGCGGACATTCTTCATCTTCATCTTGTTGATTTCTCTCAATGCTTCATTATATTTCTTCATCAACCCCCCCTTCTCTTTATTACACTGCTCCTTCTCTTCCTCATACTGCTCCTTCTCTTTCTCATACTGCTCCTTCTCTTTCTCATACTGCTCCTTCTCTTTCTCCTTCTCTTTCTCATACTGCTCCTTCTCTTCCTTGAGCAACGCCTCCTTCTCTTCATCAAATTTCCTCTTCAATGTTTTGGAAAGGGAAATGTTCGACGCCCTTCCCGCCTTCAATTTTAGAACCTCGGTGTTCCGCTTCAGCGCGTCTTTAGCCTGAATCTTTAATTTTTTATCCAGATCCAAATTGATTATTTTCAATGTTTTTAATTTTTTATCCAGATCCAAATTGATTATTTTCAATGTTTTTAATTCTTTAGCCTGAAACTCTAATTTTTTAGCCTGAGACTCTAATTCTTTAGCCTGAAACTCTAATTCTTCAGCCTGAGACTCTAGTTCTTTAGCCTGAGACTTTAATTTTTCATCCTGCTTCCGCCTCAGGTCTAACAGATTCGAGACGAACTTGTCCGACCGCTCCTGGTGTTTAAGGCGCTTTTCTTGATTTTGTATGCTCTTCATGTAGTGTTCTTGCATTTGCATGCTCTTCAGGTAGTGTTCCTCCATCTTCATGAAGCGCTCCTTGAACTCCTCCGGGCAATCATCAAGTTTCCCCCTGGTTGAAGCACTCATAGTATAGTATAGTATATACTATATAATAATTATTCTTCTTCTTTAAGGTAATTCAGTATGGTAGCGATAAGGTCTTTTGTAATTTTTATATCTGGTTTTATTTCCATTTCGATAAATAATTCATCAATTGCCCTTGGAGTAAATTGTTGATTATATTTGATGATCATTTGTTTTAACTTTTCGTTATGAAAAATTTGATGTTGTTTTTCAAATTCTTTATCTGTGAATAGATATTCATTAACTTCTTCTTGAATTGGTTCTTCTTGATCTTCAAAATCATCTGATCCGTATTTATCGAGACGTAATTTATTAATCATTTTTTTGAGCATTGAGATTGTTTCACTTTGACCTTTAATTTGAATTGTTGCTCTTTTAAGGTCATGTTGAAGAATACTAATCTCCTTATTTAGGTTATATTGTTCATGTAATTTTTCTTTTAACATTTTAACTTCAACTTGATTTGTGGTTACCTCTGTCTTCTCTCTTTGGAGATCATTTATTTCTTGTTGGAGTTGATAGATTTCATTCTTATATTTCTGAAGTTCTTCATCCTTTGATATGATTTCTTGTGTCATATTATTATAACGAGTATTATCATTATCAAATGTAACAATATTATTTACATTATGAGCGATTTGATTAAGATTATCTTTACTATTATCTACAACTGGAGTATTAACATTGCGAAAATTATATAATGAATTTTTCTTAAGAAAGATATCATTTTTTAAACGATTTGATTGAGTTGGTTGAAAGTCTTTGGTAGTTGAACTATTATTCCATGACATCCTTGAAATATCATTATTGGTATAGTTAAAATATTTTTTCATTATTTAAATGATATAACACAAAAATAATATTAAAAAAACAAATTAGTTAGTTCTTTACCCTCCTTTTTTTACGAATACTCCTTTTCGGACCTTCTTTATCCTTTTTCCTTTTCGGGCCTTCTTTATCCTTTTTCCTTTTCGGGCCTTCTTTACCCTTTGTCCTTTTAGGATCCTTTCTTCCTTTTGGCTTTCTAGCAGATTGAACACGTTTAGGTTTTTTCTTTTTAGTCTTTCTCTTGGGTTTCTTCTTTTCTTTTATACTTTTATCTAGATCTTCTAGATAAACATTATCTGGTCTATCTTGTAATAATTCAAAATAATCTTTCATTTCTTTTTCTTTTTCTTGAGAAATCCTTCTAAGTTCATTTTTACATTCTTTAATCCGTTCATTAAATTCAGAAATTGCCAGATCAAAAACTTCAGTATTTTCCCTTAGATCCTCTACATCATTTTGTTCTTCAAGTGCCTGAATTCCTTCAATTTTCTTCTTACATGAATTCTTAAACTTTTTGAGTTGTGATTGTAAATTAACTAATCTGGATGATAGTTGATCAATTGTTTCATCTTTTTGATCTAATAATTTATCGAATTCCGTCTCTTTATAATCATATAGTTGTTGTTGTTGTTTTAATTTATCTTCTAATTCTTCATGTTCTCTATAGAGGCTTTGCCAATTTTCAATTACATCATCAACTTTCCGAACATCTTCACTCCTTAGTTTCGCTTGTACATTATCATCTTCAAAAATATTTTCCATAAAATCTACCATTTGATCAAGTGTATCTTCTTCTATTTTTTTACCTTGTTTATCTACTTCTTCTCATTCTTTACCTTCTTCTTT
>PAZD01000066.1 GCA_002715405.1 Acidimicrobiaceae bacterium | reverse complement strand
TTAGATTTTCTATTAGGTAAATTTTCTATATAACTATATATTTTTTCATATTCATAATTTGAAAGTATGACATTTTGATTTAAATAACTTTCATTCTCCACAACATCTCTCCAAATAACTGTATTTAATCCAAGGATTGAACATTCTTCGGCAATTGAACCTCCGTCTGTAATTATTAATTTTGATCTAACAATTTCTTTTATAAATTCATTGTGAGGTATTAAATTTTTCAAAATTATACCGTTTGCCTCAATTTCATTAATTAAATTATTTTTTGATAAAATGTTTCTTGTAACATCGTGACAAAACCATTGTATTATTTCAAAATTATATTTATTTTTTATTTCATATAATAAGTCAATAAGTGACTCTAATCTTTTTTTATTGTAAATATTTTCAGTTCTGTGAACTGTAATTGTTAAAGTATTTTTAAAATTTTCTTGTTCTGTTTTTAAATATTCGGCAACTGAATCATAAATCGTGTTTCGAGAGATTTTTATAATTTCTTTTTTGTTTATATATTTAGAAATATTTTTATATTGGCTTTCACCATCAACAACAAGTACGTCTGAAAACCTGGAAACAATATTTCTTATTATTTCTTCAGGAAATGGCTGAAAAATATTATTTGATTTATAACCAGATTCTAAATGTATTGTTTTAATTTTATTTCGCTTTGAGAAAAGTAAACCAATTAAAGTACTAACTGTATCTCCATGAACCATGCTATAAGAAATTCCAGATAGTTTATTTTTTAGTTTTAATGAAAATAAAATCTTAACAAACCAAGAAATCATTCCAAAAATTGTTGCAATATTTTTTTTATTTTCACTTAATTCTAAATATTCATAAACTAAGCCAGATTCATTTAGCTCTTTAATCGTAAGCTCCTTATGTTGCCCTGTGTCTAAAATAAGTATTTCTACATTCTCTTTTATAAGGTTTAATAATATTTGTTTACATTTAATAAACTGTACCTTCGTACCAAGAACATATATTATTTTTTTTGTTTTTATTTTCTGCATATTGTCTTAATAATCAAAAATATCAAAATTCCCTATGAAGCACTTTGGCCGGGGCTTATTAATTAAATACATTTTATTCTGTATTCTTTTTATAGTCAGTTTTTATAATGCTTGCAGGATTTCCAAAAGCTAATACATTATTTGGAATATCCTTAGTGACTACACTTCCCGCTCCAATCAATGAACTACTTCCAATTGTTATTCCACAAATTATTGTTGAATTAGCCCCAATTGAAGCAGATTTTTTAATTAGTGTATTTACAATCTTCTCATCACTCCAACCCTCAACGGTCGGATAAAGATCATTAGTAAATGTAACGCTTGGCCCTATGAAGACACTATCCTCGACTGTTACTCCTTTGTATAAAGAAACATTGTTTTGAATTTTACAATTATCTCCAATCTTTACACCTTCATCTATATATACATTCTGCCCTATAGATACATTTTTCCCAATTTCTGCACCTTCTCTAATATGCGAAAAATGCCAGATTTTTGTATTTTCACCAATTTTGGAATCATTAGATACAATGGCTGTTTCATGACTAAAAAATTTTTTTGATATCATTATTAAAATTATAAAGGAGAAATCTTTTTTATATAGAAATATTTCAATGGTTTTGTCAAAAAACTCTTTTTAATTACACTTATGGAATGCACGAACTAAATCATGTTAGATTTAAAGACTCTATATCAATTGTGATTCCTCTTCATAATAAAGAAATGAATATTGGATCAACAATTGAATTAGTTGTCAAATATATAAGTTCACCAAAACTACAAATAATTATTGTAGAAAATGAGTCAACTGATTCCTCTAAGCTAATTGCTCAAAATAGTATTGAAAAATTTAATAAGAATGTAGAGATTGCATTGTATGAGTCTAAAAAAGGTCTTGGTAACGCTTTAATTGAAGGGTTTAAACATTGTAAAAATGAATGGATATATTTCATGCCTGCAGATTTCAGCTTTGGAAATAGTGATATTGAATTTATTACAAAAAATAACTTATTTGATAAATATGAGTTATTTATAGGATCTAAAGGTCATTCAGATAGTGTAATTAAAAGAAAAACAAGTAGAAAAATATATACAAGATTTTTTAATTTTATTATCAATAATTTATTTAATATAAATATTGGAGACACACAAGGAACTTTGATCTTTAAATCAGATCTTTTAAATAAAATTTCCAACTTACGTTCTAAAGAATTTTTAATTACTGCTGAAATAATTATAAAATCACTAAAAAAGGATCTTGATATATTAGAAATTCCAATAGTTGATCATCAAGTCAAATCTATATCAACCGTTTCGCCTTTTAAAGATGGTATTAAAATGTTAATTCAATTAATTGGATTAAGAATTAAAATTATGGATTAGCTCTTAATTGAAAATTTGACTTCACAATATCTAATAAAGTTAAGTCATACACTAAGTCTATATTAGTTCCTATCGCTTCTTTCTGAAATGGTGCTGGATTAGGGAGAGGGGTTTCTAAGTCTGTGTACCAGTATGGATCGCCTTCTCCAATAGGCCAGTGAATAATAATTTTCGAATTACCATTATTGTATTCTTCTAGTTGATTCTCCCACGAAGAACAATAGTCTTCGCAATTAATAAAATAGGAACTATTTTGATAGCTAGTATTTATTAATGTTATAGAAAATATAAAAATTAAAAATAAATGTCCGTAATTTATTTGAGATAAATAATGTAATAAAAGAAAAAATAAAATCGTAGATGGTACAGCCGCATATCTACCAATAAAATCTTGACCTGCCTGACCAATTATAATTAACACTACTTCAAGAGCAAATGACAATAAGATTAAGAAGTAGACATACTTATCTGTTGTTTTATTTTTGATAATTAAAAATAAAACCAACAAGAGGATTATTAAAGAGATGTTCTGGATAAAACTATCTCTTAAAAAATATTCAGTAAACAGATTCACTAAAAAACTTTTCTTTATTATCAGAAGTAGATATTGAAAATCTATTTTATTAGTAAATTTATCCCCGTAAAGTGCATTATTAAAGTAAGAAAAATATAATACGTTGATTTGAATAAACACTGAAAAAATCCATATTATTAATGGGAATTTAGTTCTTAAATTTCTATTTTCCATATATCTAAAAAGAAAAACTGGAAATAATATAAGAGAATAATATGAAGAAAGTGATCCAAATATCAATATTATATTTTCAAAGACTGTGATATTTTTATTTTTACCCTCTAAGCCATAAATATAAATTATAAAAACTGAAACACCTAGATATGTTTGAGAATTGATTGAATTTACAAAAATTTCTAGAAAGTTTAGCGATGGTAGAAAAAGTAAAATCTGACTTATAATAATTCTTTTTTTATTATCTAGTTTGTTATTTGTTAAAACAAAAAATAGTATGCTCGGTAACAATGAAATTATAAGTGACAGCCACACAGTTATTAAAGGAGAAAAATTAATTGGGAAAAAGGTAGTAATCAAAATTTGGAAATTTGAGGCAAAAAGATAATAACCAGCTATTACAGGTGTATATAGTAAAGTATCGATTTTTGAGTTAACTAATGAATAACTCCAGTAGATTGCACCTTCTTCAGCAAAAAACCTTCCCTCAGCAAATATTTCTGGACTTCTTTGAATAAGAAAAAGTAAATAGCTTATTAAAGTTAATAAATAAATTTTATTATCAATTTTATCTAGATATGACAAAATAAGCATAATAAAAGTAACACCTAATATGATTATTTTCTTATACGCTGATGTGTTTGCGTCAATTATCAATTGTAGGAAAGAAACTTGTAAAATTAATAGTAAAAGAATTCCTGGTATTGTTATATTGCTATTCTTAAAAATAGTATTCATTTATTCAATTTATAGTAATCAATAAATTTACTATTAAAGTAAGAAAATCTAATTTGTTTAATATGGGAATATATAAAATTTTATTAATTTTTAGAAATATGTATAAAAATGAAAATTGAAAATTTAAACAAAACTTATGTAGAAATTATTGCAGTTACTTCGCTTATATACTGCTTTTCACTTATTCTATATACGTTTAACCTACTCTCTATTTTTTATTTAGTAATCACAGTTTTTATTTTTACACTTTTATTAAATAAGATATTTGAATACAGATATAGCTCATTGACGTATCTTACCAACAGCACTCTTTTGTTAATGCTATGGATTATCTCTATTAGTGGTTTCCCATATTCTGTATATGAGTTTGATTGGAATAGTTTTGCAATACCTATTAATTTAGTAAATGACTCAAACCTTTATCTAAATGATGTCCTTGCAAATCAAGAGTTTCCTCACATTTACATATATAAATTTGTTGCATTTCTAATAGAGAAAAAAATGTTAAGTGAGGTATTTTTTATAGTATTTATCTTGCAGAATTATTTTTTTGCTAAATCTTTTTTGATTTTAAAAAGCAATATCCAAAAAGATTACTCATATATTGTTTATTTTCCTTTATTTTTTTACCCTCAACTTGCCGGTCATTATGTTAGTTTGCCCTATTTCATCCCAACAATTTTTGGTTTCTCCTTAAGTCTTTACTTGATATCTAAATTTATTTTTTCTAACAAACAAGACTCGGCGGACTTTCTTCTATTTTTTATTTTGCTATTTATTCATCCTTTTTGGGCTATATTTACGCCCCTCTTTCTTTTAATGTGTCATTTATTAATAAAAGATAAAATAAATTCATCTATTTTGTTTTCAATTTTTTTACTGTCATTGTTTTTAAATGATCTAGATGGGATCTCTTTTACAGAGATCCTAAAAGGAGATTTGATAAATTTCTATAAAACATACGTAAAAATTCATTTTGACTGGAGAGCTCATTATGGATTTTTATTTAAGTTTGAAAATAATAATATTTATCAACAATTAACAATGTTTATTTTTATTTCGGCAATTTTTTCAAAAAAGAAATTAATAAATTTTAAATCAAAGCAATCAATATTTTTTATGGGATTATTTTTTATTTCTTTGATAATAGTTACGGGAAACTACTTTTATGATTCGTCATATAATAATTATTTGATTTCTTCAAATTTTTATAGATTAGGAACCTTAACTTGGTTTTTCAGTGGAGTATTTATATTAAACTTTTTTAGTAGTAAATATTCATACATTGCATTTATTAGCATTCCTTTAATAGGGCTTTTGTTTAGCTATAGAACTCTTTTTATAAAAGAATTAGGAATCCTACCTGGTGTAAAATTTAATTCAAAACTTCTGTATTTAATTATTTTATTTTCTTTAGTATTGATTCTTTTCAATATTAATAATAAATATAAAAAAGCTTTCTTCACTGTTTCTTTCGGGCTTGGTTATTTACTTTTATTTTATTTTGTTGACAAGGTAGTTGTTAATAATTACCTAATTAAAGCATCTTTAATTATTTCTTTATTTTTATTTATTTTTTATTTTTTATTTTTGAAGACTACAAAGAAAAGAGAATTATTACTTATTACAATTTTTATTCTATTTTGTTCATCCTTTGAAAGTTCGCCAACTTTACTTAAAAATATTAATTTTGAATATAAGAATCAGATTGATACCAGGAGTATCATTCTTATTAAGGAAAACACAACAAATAAAGATGTTATATTAGTTGACCCTAGTTATTCAAATTTTAGAAAAGAGACACAAAGAGGAATAGTTTTTGACTATTCATTAATTCCATACAATAACCAAAATTTGAAAATCTTTTTAGATTATAAATCTTTGTTTAATGAAAAAACATTAAAAAATATGAAGGCTGAAGAAATTTTAAATATTTCTAGAAAATCAGGTGCAACAGATGTAATCCTGCCAAATGATAGTCTTGCGCTCCTGTATTTTATGAGTAATTACAGTTATATAGAGCTAGCTGATCTTGGTTATTTATTTAAGGATATAAATAAATAATTCTTTTACATTTTTTATTATGTCAATATTTCTAAATTAGATTTAGAATTATCTAAATATGAAAAAATCAATCCCAATTGCAAATCCTAGCTTAGAGCTTGAAAATATTGATAATTTTTATGAAAAGTTTAAAAAAGAAATGGACTCTGGAATTTATGTAGGTGGAAAAAATGTATCTGATCTTGAATTGAATCTAAGTAAATTCCTTGGAGTAAAGCATGTAGCCACGTTAAATTCTGGAACTGATGCCCTAATTTTAGCAATAGACTCTTTGGGTTTAAAAAAAGGAGACGAAATAATTCTTCCAAGCTTTACTTACTATGCAACTGCAGAGGCAATAATGAGGGTGGGGGCAACTCCTGTATTCGCAGATATTGATAAAAATTCCTATTGCACTTCTTTAAAGCAAATTGAAAATCTCGTTACATCAAAGACAAAATGTATTGTGCCTGTTCACCTTTATGGGTTTGATGCTGATATAAGTTCTTTAAAAAAGTTTTGTATCAATAATAATATATATCTAATTGAAGATACAGCTCAAGCTTTTGGAAGTAAATCAAAAGAAAAGAAACTTTTAGGTACCTATGGAAATGTTAATGCTTTTTCTAACTTCCCAAGCAAAACTCTTGGTGGGATTGGAGATGGTGGTTTTGTTGCAACAAACAGTTCATCTATTTATAAAAAAATTATTATGTTAAGAAATCACGGACAAAAAAAATTATATGAACATGAACTTCTTGGATACAACTCAAGGATGGATTCCCTAAATGCTTTCACTTTAAATCAAAAGTTGAAAAAATTTGGAGAAATCAAAAAAACAAGAAATAAATTAGTAAATACTTATAAAGAAATTTTGGATAAAGTAGATTTTATTTCATTTCCAGCAATTAATACAAATCATACATTATTAAATTATTTTACTATTACTTTACCAATAGGATTAAGAACTAAATTTCAAAATACATTAAATAAAGAAGGTATTATGACAAATATTTATTACAAAAAGCCCCTACACCAACAAAAGGCCCTTAAAAGCTATGGATTTAAAAAAGGCCCGATGGATAATACAAATGATTATTCAAAAAGGGTTTTATCTTTACCTCTTTTTTCATATATGGAAGAAGAAGATATGGACTACTTAAAAACTAAACTTACTAATGTTGTTAGAAAGTATGAAAAATAATAAAAATAAACTAAAGTTCGCAATAATAGGTTTTGGAAATATGGGAAAAATCCATTATAAAACTATTGAAAAGAATGGCATATGTGATATCCCCGAAATTGTTGATATAAATCCTGATGCTTCTAAGGGCTATGAAAATCTTAATATACACGAAGATTTTACTTTATTCTTAGATAATCATATTGAAAACTTGGACGGTGCAATAATCTCTACTCCTTCTAGTTTACATTTAGAGCATGCTTTACCTTTTTTAGATAATAAGATACCACTTTTAATAGAAAAACCTTTAACATCAAGCCATGATTTTAATCAAGAGATTATTGAAGTAGCTGAAAAAAATGAAGTTCTTGTAAAATGCGGGCTAATTGAATTATACAATCCTATAGTCCAAGAGTTATCATCTAAAAAATTTGAGAATCTAAAATTTGTTCATTTTAAAAGACACTCTCCAAAAACTTCAAATTCACGAAATTTAGAAAATATAGTTTTAGATTTAACTATTCATGATATATCAATTTTATATAAAGTTTTTAAACCTAAAGATATAGAGATACTTGGAGTTGACCTTATCTGTGAAAATAACGTTGCGGAATCTAGTCAAGTACTACTAAAAGTTGATGACTCCTTTACAGTTTTTATCAGTTCTTCTAGGCAAGATCAAGAAAAAACTAGAAAATTAGAAATTATTGATGAAAACGCAACATACGAGTGTGATTTAAAAAATAAATATTATGAGATTAAACAAAAAGGTGAGATTTCATCTTTTGATTCCAAGTCAATAACAGAATCAAATATATTGAACAAAGTAGATATGTTAGACAAACCAGAAACTGCTGAAATACAATTAGAAAGTTTCATAAAATCTATTTTAGATAATGATACAGATACAAATCATTTAGAAATTGTTAAAAATACTCATAATTTGGCATATAAAATTTTAAATTCCTAAAATCAAATTAGTTAATTTTGACTTAATTATATAAACAAAATCTTTAAAGAAATTAAGATTTGTTGATGTTTTAGAATTAAATTTTGAAACAACTAAAGATGGTTCAGACCAAAAGGAATTAGCTTTTATTTCTCTCAATACGTCGTTCATCCACATGTCTGCAGAATGATTAAACGGTAGAAAATTATCCAGCATCTTTTTTGCTGATTTTTGGTTTACAAAATAAAATTGAGCAGCCCTAGTTCCTCCGTGTGAAATAATTTTACCGTCTTTATTTTTAGTTATTTCATTACTTTTTTTATAAATTAATTTATTTTCAACAACACTCTCTTCATTTAATAGTCCATAATCTCCCCAAACAGAATCATAAACAACATCCCAGTCGTCAGGAAGTTCTTTGAGATATTTATCTAACCTAATAGGTATATTTTCATAGAAATCTCCTATATTATCCTCCATGATTACAGCGTACTGATCATTATTTTGTACAATTTTCTGAAGAGCTAGATAGTGTTTATAACTACAACTTATCCAACCATCTTTAATATTTGATTTTTTTTGCACTGATTGTTTTTTTATTTGATAGGTTAACTCATTTTTGTTTGGATGATTTATAAAAGTTACATTGGAAAGATTGATGCCATTCTTATTTAGTATTTTTATAATATTGTCATATCTTGCTTTTTCAAGATTATGAATAATGTAGTATTTTATAGAATTTTTCATGATTTTATATAATAATTAAGTAACTTTCTAAATAAAATAAATAAATTTTTACAAAATAAAGTAAGAGGTATTGAATTCTTATTTTTTTTATTAAAAAACAATCTCAATAGTTTAATAAAATCATACTTTTTTAATTTTATTTCAGTGTGATATCTTATATTGAAAAATCTGTAAAAAGCATCTTGATAAAAAATAGAATTCTGCTTTCTTACAGAATCAAAATTCCAAGGTTTACCATTACCACTTTAATGAAGAAAGCAGACCTCCCTTTCAACGAAATCGTGTAATTCTTCAGAAAAATTATCTAAGTCAAAATTATAATTTAACTTATCTTCTAGCTCTAAAAACTCTCCATTATAATATGAGTTTAGAACATCCTGGTCCCAGTAAATTATCTGATCATATTTTTCTTTCATAATTTCTAATAGTTCATTTTTCATATTTGAATCAATCCATTTTTGATAATCTATAACAACAACCCCTGCATTAAAATATTTTTTTCCTTTAAATCCAAGATTGTCAAAATAGTCTTTTGAAATTTCTTTCGTACCTTCTACTCTTCCGGCTATAAAATAATTTTCTTTTTTCATTTGCTTAATAGTTCTATTGATTTCATTAATTGGATTGTTTATACAAACAACATCGGCATCAATATATGTTATAAATTTGATACCTGATGGTAAATAATTTTCAATAAATAATCTAAAATAGGTTGCAGAGGAAACGTGTGATCCTGAAAGATTTGGAAATTCATAATTGTTGTCATTAAATTTATAAATATTAATAGAATTTATAAAATTCAGATTTTCAAGCTTACTTTTAATTTCTTTAAAAGAAACTGGGTTTTTATGAATTATATATATATTTATTTTTTCATCTATTTTGTTGGATAAAGATGATATTGATGTAGCAGCTTGTTTATTATAATTTTCATCAAAACAATATAATATATTTACCATCACAATTGATATTAATTGATTTAAGTTTATTTAAAGAAAAATATATTAATCAATAATATTTTCATGATCATACAGGTTTTATTTATATTAATTGAAGTAAAATATAGTCATGACATCCTTATCAATCTTTACAACAATGACTAATCCTGAAGAGAGAAATGACCCTTGGAAAGAAGCTTTATCTTGCTACGAAGATTTTGCTGATGAAGTGGTTGTTACAGGAAAAGATTGGCCAAAGGAATTTGAGTGGGATACTATTGGAAAAACATTTCAAGAAGGCTATGACTTATCTACTAAAGATTGGGTTATCAGAATGGATCTTGATTATTTTTTTCATAATAAAGATATTGATAAATTACATAATAAATTAATAAAATATAAAGATTGCCCAGCATTGTCTTTTCCTCAATATCAAATTTTTACACCAGACAGATATCAAATAAAAACTCGTATTTGTTTAGCTTTTAATAAAAAAAAATTCCCTCAAATTAAATTAAATGGAGGTGGGGATTTAACTTTAGCAACATTAAATGGTGAGCTTATTGATCCGACAAAAGTCCCTAATATTGGTCTACCAATTTATCAATATGAATCTAGCTTCAGAACAAAAGAAATGATTGCCGAGGATAGAGCTAGGTTTGCTAGAGCATGGTTTAGGTATTTTGGTGAGTACGGTGACAGGGGCGGAGAAACTCCAGAAGAAGCTTACAATGCATGGTTTAAAATGATTGAAGAAAGATATGCTAAACACACTTTTAAAATTAAAGAAGAACAACACCCAAAATATATTGTTAATAGGTTAAAAGGTATTAAAAAGAATCAATTTGCTTACAATGCTTTTGGATTAATGTCTTCAACAAAAAGGCCTCTGAAGAATTATATTAAAGGTTATAGGGAAAAATACTTAAATCCTTTAATTTATAAAGCTGCAAATATATAGGGAATAGAAGAATGAAAAGTTTATTAAGGAGAATATTTAACAAAATTACTTTGGAAAGATTTCCAGGAATTTTTAGACCTCACAGCCTACCTTACATATCTGGAGATACATTTAGAAATTATTCCAAATATGTTTTTGATGAAGTAAAAACCTTTAACCCAAAAGATGTTAAAAAAAATGATGTTGTATTTGTAAATTCTGAATTAGTTGAATTATATTTTAAAATCCAAAATCCTAAGATTGTAAATAAATATATATTAATTTCTCATAATTCAGATAAATCATTATCGAAAAAAGATTTGAATCTTAAAAATGAAAATATTATACATTGGTTTGCACAAAATTTAGAAGTTGAATCCAGTGATGCTTTCTCATTAATACCTATTGGGATAGAGAACAAAAGATGGCTTAGATATGGCCTTAATCAAAGGTTTAAAATTAAAAATAATAAAACAAAATTTATAATTGCATCATTTAATGAATTTAATAATTATGAAGAGAGAGCAAAGGTTCTAAAACTAGTAAGTAAAAATGATTTAATAGACAACTTAAAATTTAAAGATGCTTCAAGTTACTTTAGTAATGTAAGTAAATATAAATTTGTACTTTGTCCTGCAGGTAACGGTCCAGATACTCACAGGATATGGGAATCGCTATTGCTAAAGAGCTTCCCAATTATAGAGCTCAATTCATTTACGTCGAATTTAAAAAAGATAGGGGTGCCTGGAATATATTTAAATTCTTGGGATGATTTAGTTAAATATACAAAGGATGATTTAAATAAAGAATATGCTAATTTAAGTAAGGAAAATTTGGACTTTTTATATTTTGATTATTGGAAAAAAGAGATTGAAAGTAAGTTTTTATAACTTTACAATATTTTTATATTCTTTTGGTAAAAATTTTTCTAGTTTTTTTGAATGCACGTGCAAATTCACTAATTTAAATGATTGATTTTCAAAATAAACTGTAGGAATTTTTCCTTTGTAGTTAACTTTAATCCTCTTAGATTTTATTTCTCTACCAACCACATGAGATGTAGAAACATAACTCCGTTTAAAAAAATAGTTCCCTCTTTTTGTATTTGTTCCATTTAAATACTGGCCATAAGAAGATGGGTCAAATAAATACTCCGAGCCCTCATAAGGTAAAGAATTTAATATAGAAAATAAGTTTGGGTTAATTGTTTCAGTAATTTTTAGCATTCTCATCTCATTTAACTGCCCTCCTCTCGCAAAATTATTTGAGAAATATTGATAATTTTCTAAAATTTGATCAAAACTATTACATAATCTTTCTGCATTTTCTATATTAGGAAAATATGAATAACCAAAAACTAAATGATTATTATCACTTTCAGTAATGCTTATTCTTTTATCGTCTAATAAAATATCGTTTTTAATGTCTTTAAGGTTTTTATAAATAATGACATCATTATCAAAATGAATAAAATCTTTAATATCATTTGAAAGTCCAACATAATATAATGCATAGACTCTCAAAATAGAGGCTGCCCATAGTGGATTCTCGTTAAATTTTGTATTAAAAAATAACTTCTTTATTTCCTGCTGTTTGGATTTTAGTTCTGATATTTTATCAAAATTTACTATTTCAACATTATTAAGATTTAAATCATCATCTGTACATAGGGTAACTTTTGCTTCTTTATCAATACTCAGAATTGAGTTGATACAATATTTTAAATATTTAGGAGTTTTTCCAATATTAAATAATATGTAATTCATTTAAATCTTTTTTACTATCTATATATTGAGATTAACAAAGAAAAAGTTATTTAAATATATCTTTATTTTTAATATTTGTTACTAAATAATACAACTGTGAATAAAGAATGAAGGAAGAAAAGTAATTTATTGAATCACTTTTCAATAAATTTATCAATATATAAAAAAGGAGTAATAAGCCAAAAATATTTATATTTTCTCTCCATTTATAAGCTTTCATAATATAAAGAAGTAAGCCAAGAAGTAAGCCTAAAATTCCAAAATATACAAACATAGACAAAATAGAAGAGTGAGGAAGAAGTAGAGAGCCAGGTTCGTTAATTCTAATTTCACTGTAATGTTGCGATAAGTTCAAAGGACTTGATCCAAACAGAAATTCATTAGTATTTGGACTGTATCTTGCTATAAATAAACCCCATAATTCTGACCTGTTTAATAAATATGATATATATCCAAAAAAACTAAAAACATGGAATAAAATTGTTTCTTTTTCATAAACATTGATAAATAAATCCAAACTTGACGAAGTTACTGAAGGATCTTTATATTTCAAAGCTTGATCGTATAAAGTTGCTGATGAAAATTCATAAGGATAAGTTAAATTAGAAAAGCCTACTATAAAGACAAATATAAGTAAGAAAGATGAAAATAGAAAAAACCTAATTGATCTTGATATTTGAAACTCGGTAATTAATAAGATTAATACAATAAATAGAACTAAGATGGTTACTGTTTTATTATTTGCAAAGAATAAGCCCATACCTGAAAGCATCAAACTAATAAAATCCAACTTAGATATTTTATTCGATTTAATAAAGCTATAAACAATAAAACATATCAACAAACCATAAAACTCTCCTAAAGATTCCGCGCTTGGGTAAAACCCTCTCCAAGGAATTTTTTCATTATTGTTAAAAATATCAACCAAAAAAGGGTTTGAATTTTTTACTCCATACTTTTGCTGACCAAAAAAATAATAAGTTAGAAAATTAAAAATAGGCAAGTTTGAGACAAGTAAACCTAGTAAAAATATATAGATTGCAGAAATTGAATAATATTTTTTAAATTTATAAAAATTAAAATATACATGGTGCTGTCTAAAAAAAGTAAGTAAACCATTAACAAGAAGAATAAAAAATAGAGACCAATATATTACTGCATTTAAGTCAAATGAACTACTTGTAAAGCCTCTTAACTTGTCTGTATTAAAAGAAAAAGCACTATTTGCGTTATTAATCCAAAAAGCTAAAAATAAAAGATAAATTAAATTAAGTTTTTTATTTTCAAAACTTAAGATAGAAGAGAAACCCAGAAATAAAAATGGAATTGTAAATAAAGTCAAATTGAATCCACTTAAAACTCCAATAAACAAAAATAGAAAAGGAGTATAATTAATCATTGAACCCATCCTTGGTGTGATTACATCAAGAAAGATTTTTACAATAACAAAAAATAAGATAAACAAGAAAAAATAAGAACTCAATTTTTCAAAGTCAAAAACATAGAATTGACTTTCATAAAATCTTTTTTGTGAAAATACTGAATAAATCAAAAGGAAAGTTGTTAATAAAGTTGATATTAATTTATATTTTGGAACAAACTTTACATTTTCATCTTTTTTAATAAATGAAAATAAGATAATCCAAAAAATGCTTTGTAAAATAATATTAATAAAAGAATTTGTACCTATTGATATATTGAATATATCATTTTGCAAAGCAATACCAGATACTTTTCCAAAACAAGAAATTGAAGAGTAATTATTGTATCTAAAAAAGTAATGCTTCTTATATGTAGATTGAAAATCTGCATTAATATATTCTGCTAAAGAAACTTTGCAAGGGTTAATCTCATAGAAGCTTGTATCCTCTGTCCCGAGCTCTACAGCTGTAACATTGTCAAAATAATTAGCATTGAACCATGGGGATACTAATAAAATAAATAGTAGGAAATACCTAAATTTATTTTGATTTATTTTAATTCTATTCATTTTTTAATAATTGCTTTTTTTTAATCAACATATAAATTGCAAAAGAAAAAACCAAAACCATACTTAGCCTATTTTGGTATATAGCCTCAGCATTTAAAATAGGATTATAATTCCACCCACCAGTAACATAGTGCTCACACTCAATAAATGAATTTACAAGTACAGAATTTTGATCTATGTCCCAGACCTTTACGGGGGTAAAATTTGGATCATTTATAAAAATATAATTTGGATTTGAACTAATTTCAATTTTTTGAAAACCCTCAGGATAAGTTCCACATATTTCAATTACTTCATTTTCCATATAGTTAATACTAACAATCTCTTACTTTTGACAAATCAAGTAACTTTCTATTTATTTAACATACGGCATCAAATTTTCATAAAATTTATTCAAATTATAATTTTCTCTTATTTTTGCTTTTGCATTTGCTGTAATTTTAGACATCAAATTCTTATTAGATAGAACAACTTCTATCGTTTCAGTCCACTCTTCTAATGTATTGTTGGTAATAAAAAATAAATCCTCTTTATTTTTAAACAGAAGTGGATCCCAGAACCCTTCGGTTTTGGTTATCATAACTGGAACCTCCAATGACATTGACTGTAGAGCTACACTTTGACCTGATGGTTGGGTTGTTTCAACTAATGGAATAATACTTAATCTTGATGATTCGTATAATTTTTTCAAATCTGTATCAGATAATAACTTTATACCCCAGGAAGTATTAAATAACCTTACATTTGGAAGATCCAAACCATTTAATAATGGATGATTTGATACAATAATAAAATTTAGTTTTGGTAAATTTTTTGCAATTTTAATTAAAAGCTCAACTTCTCTATTACCATCATTGCCAACAAAAATAATATCATTTGTAACTTTGTTATTAGAATTATCATTTTTAGACCAAAATTCAGTATCAATGCAAAAAGGTAAAAAAACTAATTTTGATTTGTTCTTATGTAATTTTTTTCCTTTTTCAAGCTCTCCTTTTCCTAAAAAAAACAAGTTATCAATAAAAAATACTAGAAACTTGATAATCAAATTGTGTAGAAATAATAATTTTCTATATCTTAATTTTTTGCTATATAAGCCCATTACAAATAAAGAAACCTTTACTTTTGAAAATAATTTAAGAAAAATAAGTAACAATAAGGAGGAACATCCCACTGATTCATTAACCATAAAAATATGGTCTGACTTTCTTACTATATTGAGATTTTTAATAGTTGTTAATTTAGAAAGATAAAAAGGTAAATTAAATATTTTTTGTAAAATTTTATCAATTATTTGTAAAATTTTGTTCATTAAGCCAGGATGCTCTTCGAACTCAATTATATTGATATTATTATTTTTATTTTGAAATGAAAATAAACCATAATAAAAATCTTTAGCTTCAATATTCTTATTTATATAATTATCTTTTCTATTTCCTGCATAAATGAAGGTTATATTTTTCATTACATATTACATGATACCTTTCTATTACTTTTGTCTAAGAATTTGTT
The DNA here is from genome assembly GCA_002715405.1 of Acidimicrobiaceae bacterium. Lineage (GTDB taxonomy): Bacteria > Actinomycetota > Acidimicrobiia > Acidimicrobiales > UBA8592 > UBA8592. Next base: position 6,756 of record PAZD01000066.1, on the reverse strand, counting down.
TTCTTAGTGTTATATTTGAATATCATAAAGAGTATGAAAATAACTGTTTTTTTTACTTACGGATACTCTCTTAAGACTTGGTATGATTCTGGGACTATTGAAAGAGAGTTAGAAATATACAAAAAAATCAATGAAAAATACCAAGTAAATTTTACTTTTGTTACATACGGTAATGAAGAAGATTTAAAATACGATACAAATATTAAAAACTCCGAAGTTGTCCCTATTTACTCTTTAATAAAATACAACAAGAATTCTGTTCTGAGATATCTAAATTCTTTTAAAATTCCATACAAAATTAGAATGATTACAAGAAATTCTGATATCTTACATCAACATCAACTACTCGGATCGTGGATTCCAATAATATGTAAACTATTTTCGAATAAACCTTTATTAATTAGAACTGGTTATGACATGTACCAATTCTCTCTTCAAGAGAAGAAAAACTATATTATCAAATTTCTTTATAAGTTTTTAACTAATATAAGTTTATTTATTTGTGACATATATACAGTCACAAGCAATAGTGATAGAAATTTGTTTAAATCAAGTGAAAAAGTTAGGTTAAGACCAAATTGGGTTTACCAATCAGGCAGCGAAAGTCTGGTGGGAAGATTTGAAAACAGAATATTAAGTGTGGGTAGGCTTGCTGATCAAAAAAATTATGAGTATTTGATAAATGAGTTTAGTAATACAAAAGGGGAAATAGTTCTTGATATTTATGGTTCTGGAGAAAGATTTGAATATCTTAATAACTTAGCTAAGGAATCAAATGTTGATTTAAATATTCATAAAAATGTTAAACATGATGATCTTCTTAATATATATAAAAAATATAAATTTTTTATTTCAACTTCATTATTCGAGGGTAACCCAAAAACTATCCTGGAGGCAATGTCTTTAGGCTGTGTGGTCTTAGCAAGTAATATCCCAAATCATTCTGAAATTATAATTAATGAAAATAATGGATATTTATTTGAAATGAAAGAAAATAATTTACTAACTTTGTATTCAAAAATAAAAAATCAGGATGAAAAGCTGAATAATATTTCAGAGAATGCAAAAAAAGATATACTTGATTCAAATTCTCTTGAATTATTAACAGAAAAAATATACTCGGATTACACAGATTTAATTAAATAAACTTATTTAATACGTAGAGTTTCCAAATTCTGTTTGAATTAATCCTTGACTTGTTTAATTTTAACATTTTTAATGAATTTAAATCAACAATTCGTGAAACTCGACTATTTACTAAATAATCATAAAAATAATCAAAGTTATTAAAAATCCAGGATTCTAAATCAAATACAAATCCTTGTTTTTTCCTATTAATAAAATTTGAATCAAAATCCTCAATTAGGTAATTTTTCAGTAATGATTTTTTAATATTACTATTTCTATATTCAGTGCTTCTTGAAAGAATATACTCAATTAATTTATGATCTACAAAGGGTGACCTTACCTCTAAAGAGTTCGCCATTGAAGTCCTGTCTATTTTAAACAGCATCATGTCAGGAAGAAAAAAATTATAATCAGCAAGTAAAAGCGACTTATAACTATCAATATTTTTATTTAAACTTATGTAATCATCTGTATTATCTAAATTAATTTTTAATAATTTTAATAAATTCTCATCTTCTAAGAATGACCTGTATCTAATTGATAATTCATTGCTTTTTGATAAAAAGTTTGCTCCTGTCCCTAAAAAAGATGGATATATTTTGTAAAGTTTTGAGAACATATTGTGAAAAGTATTAATATTTTTAAGAGACTTTTCTGTTCTCTCATAGCCACCAAGCAGTTCATCACCGCCATCACCAGAAATAGCTACTTTATAATGCTTAGAAATTTCATTTGAAATTAAAAAAGAAGGTATAACTGATGGATCGGAATAAGGTTCATCTAATGACTCTATAGCCTCATTTGCTAATTGTATATTCAAATCACTTGAGACGTGAGAAACTTTATGATTTGTATTGTATTTTTCTGAAACTTTATTTGCCCAAAGACTTTCATCATACTTTTTACTCTCAGTAGAAACAGTGAAAGTATTAATTTCATTATCATTTTCATACATATTTTTTACGATTGTGGATGAATCTAATCCTCCACTTAAAAAATTTGCTACTGGAACATCCGCTATAAGCCTCATTTCAATTGATTCGGATAGAATTGAAAAAAACTCTTCTTTATCAAATTTCAAATTATTTACTTTTTCATTTATGTCCCAATATTTTTTATTATTCATTGTAAAATTATCGTTTGAAAAATTAATCTCAATTGCTTCTGCTGGTAAAACTTTGTAAATATTTTCATAAATTGTTTTAGACCCACCGACTACTCCGTACTTCAAATAATTGTTTATTTGATCTTGAGCTAAAGATGCATTATTAGTCAATTGTTTAACCGCACTTAAATTTGAACCAAAAATAAATAAATCATTGGTGTTATAAAAGTAGAGTGGCTTCTGGCCCAATCTGTCTCTAATTAGATAAAATTTTCTTTCAGCTTGGTTTAAATAAAAAATAGAGAATTGGCCCCTAAGTTTATTAATAAACTCTATACCTTCAATTTCTAAACCATTTAAAACAACTTCTGTATCTGAGTGGCTTGTTTTGAAATTGCGACCTTTTGTAGATAAATATTTTCTTAATTCTTTATGGTTGTATATTTCACCATTGAACATCAAAATAGATTTTGAATTTTGTGAGTGCATTGGTTGATTTGCATTCTCTGCTAAATCCAAAATTGAAAGTCTATTAAAGATTAGTGAAGCCTTTAAATTTTCTTTAAGTAATTCAAACTTTTTAGTATTATCCGGACCTCTACAAATTATCTGAGAATTTGGTTTTTCTAATTCTTTTGAATCAAAATCAGTAAAGGCTATTTTCCCTAGAAATCCACACATTATCTAATTATATAACATACAAGTTATTTAAATATTTTCTTTAATTATCACTAACTTATTTAGTAGAAATATAACTTAATTAATAAAGTGACAATATTATGATGGATAATTATCGTTAAATTATGAAAATACTTATATTTGGTTCAAGAGGTCTTGTTGGCACTTCTCTAGTAAAGAACTTACCTCTCTTAGTAAAAGATTCTGATGTCCTTTCTTCATCTAGAGGAGACACAGATTTATTTTCATTTATTGAAACAAAAAAAACTATTGAAACATTAAGACCTGATGTAATAATCAATGCAGCCGCAAAAGTTGGGGGAATACACGCAAATAATACTCAAAGATTAGATTTTATATTAGATAATTTAAAAATTAATATAAATATTTTAGAAAGTTTAATTCCCTTCAATGATATAAAAGTTATAAATCTTGGGAGTAGTTGTATTTATCCTCTAGGTGCTGCAAATCCAATTGCTGAAGGTAGCTTACTTACAGGAAAGCTCGAGCCTACGAACTCTCCATATGCTATGGCCAAATTAACAGCTATTGAAATTGGAGATGCTCTCACAAAACAACATGGGCATAAAATAACTAACTTGATGCCAACAAATTTATATGGACCTAATGATAATTTTTCAGATAAAAGTAGTCATGTTATTCCTGGTTTAATTTACAGAATGCATCATGCTAAGATACAAAACCAAAAAGATTTTGAAGTATGGGGTACTGGTAAGCCTTTAAGAGAATTTATGCATGTTGACGACTTATCAAGTGCTATTGGTTTTATATTACAAAATGATTTATTTTCTGAACAAATCTTAAATATTGGCAGTAACGAGGAAATATCTATAGCTGATTTGGTTTTACAAATAAAAGAAGTAATTAAATTTGGTGGTGAGATTTCATTTAATTCAGATATGCCTGATGGTAATCCAAGAAAGCTCTTAGATTCCTCTAAATTTCATTCATATGGGTGGAAACCAAAGATTAAATTATCACAAGGTTTAGATGATGTTTATGACTGGTTTGTTAAGAATAAGTCTTAATTCTTTATTGGATATTCCCAGGTAGGCTTCAGCAGTCCTTTTTCTAATAAAACTTTTTCTCTTTCTGCCAACAAAACGTCTTCTTCGACCATTTTTTTAACCAAGCTTGAAAATGAAGTTTTGTTCTCCCAACCCAATTCAGATTTTGCTTTTGAAGGATCTCCTAGCAAATAATTTACCTCATTAGGCCTTTGATGCCTAGAGTCAATCAAAACATAGTCTTGATAGTTCAATCCAACTTCATTAAAAGCAAGTTCTGCAAATTCCTTTACTGTATGTGTTTCTCCAGTTGCTAGAACCCAATCATCAGGTATCGAGTGCTGCATCATTAAATACATACCCTCAACATAGTCACCAGCAAAACCCCAGTCTCTAGATGCTTCTAGGTTTCCTAGTGTTACCTTTTCCTGCAACATATTTTTGATCCTTCCAACAGCACGAGTAATCTTTCTTGTTACAAAAGTTTCTCCTCGTAATGGTGATTCATGATTAAAAAGTATTCCATTAACTCCGAAGATACCATATGATTCTCTATAAACTTTGGTAATTTCATGTGCAAAAACCTTCCCAACAGCATAAGGACTCTTAGGTCTAAACTTTGTGTTTTCATTTAGAGTATTACTATCGATTCCACCAAACATCTCGGAAGAAGATGCTTGATAATATTTTATGTCTTTTTTACTATTTTTCACTGCCTCTAAAAGAGTAATCGGACCCACTACACTTGTTTGTGTACTGTAAAGAGGGTTTTTAAATGAAACCGCTACATGTGACTGAGCAGCTAAATTATAAATCTCATCTGGTTCAATTGAATTAATTAAATTATTTAAAGAAGATGAATCTAATAAATCTGAATAATATAACTTCAATAACCCACCTTCTTCATATTCAGAAATTAATGGGTCAATTCTTTCTGTATTAAAACTTGATGACCTTCTAATAGTGCCATGGACTTGGTATCCTTTATCTAATAATAATTTAGTTAAATAAAAACCATCTTGTCCTGTTACTCCAGTTACAAAAGCTTTCATAGTTTTACTCTAACTCCTATTTTCAGTAATTAGTAAAGATTTTATTTTTATGAAAATACATTCCTAGAGAAAAATATAAAATAAGTGGAAAATGTGAATTTTCCATTGCGACATCAAACAATGTAACAAATAAAACAGGTGCAAGGTAAATGAGAAGGTAGTTTGAATTAGTTCCAATTCTATAAGTTTTTATAATTAAAAAATAAAGACTGAGGTATAAAGCAACAGTAATTAACCCTCCCCTTGCCAGCAAAGTAATTATATAGTTATGAACATTCTCATTTAGCCCATCTTGACCTTTTCTTGTTGGGTCTTCCATTGCTGGTATTTTTTCATCATACCCATATCCAAAAAGGAGTTGATTTTCAAAATATAGGTCGTAAATTACATCCTGCCATATTTGTAAACGCCAATTTAAATTATTATCTGTTGAAAATATTCTGGTTGTTTTAGAACCAAGAATGTCTTCAGCTATATAAAAAAGTCTAAAAACTTCTTCATCTGGATCACTTCTATAGGTAGCAACATACTCTACTTCCGATTCAATTTCATCAGTTTTAATAAATCCTGACCCAGATATGAAAAATACAGATTGTAATATTAATAACAGCATTAATACAACCAACAATATATTTCTTCGAAAGCCTGAACGTATTACACTTTTAAAATATATAACTTCACAAATAAAATAAATCAAAAAAGCTATGAAAGAGCCTCTGCTTTTAAATAACATTAAAGGAAAATAAACAGCTGAGAAAAGTGAAAAAACCTCAAAACCTATTCTTTTATTTTGAAAAATTCTATTAATAACAAAAAATATTGTTATATAGATAATTAATAAATCAGAACCTTTGTGGGGTTCAAATTTATCAGATATTGATAAGATAAACTCAACTACTGTTTCTGGAAGACCAAAAATTGAGAAAAAATATATGTAAATAAGTATTGGTAAGCCGATGTATATTAGATTATTATTTAATTCATTAAATTTGAAAAATTGATAACCAAAAAATAAAAAACCTAAAGTCCAAATATAAGAGGAAGATCTAAACGTATAAGAACTGACAGAGCTATCAATAATGAAAGCATTGATAATAAAAGTTAAGTTTATCACTGAGAATATTAAAAAAAATATTTTTTTATTTAGATCATCCAAGAAACTATTTTTATAAAATGTTAAATAAGATATAGCAAAAAAAAGTAACGATAATCCCATTGATAGTTCTCCGATTCTAAATCCAAATATATATATTCCCATAAATGATCTACCAAATAAAAAAACTAGGATAAAGAAACCTAAGACTATAAATTTAAAATATTTATTTTTTAAAATTAATTCAATCAAACTTTCCTCAATGTTTTAATTAAGGTTTAATTATATTCATTTTAGAGTCAATTTTTTCCAAAATATCTAATATCATTATAATTGACCAAATACATAAAGTAGTGCTGTGAATATCTGCAGAATTTGAACCTTCTGTTATTTCTACACTGTAATAGTGAGTTTGTGATTTATTTATAAAGTAAGAAAAACCACCATCTTCTTTTACAAAAAGCTTTTCTATGTCCAATAAGATATTTTCATATAATTTAACTATTTCTTTTTTTCTATAATCAACTTGTTTCGAACATTTATATAGAACATATACAAAATCAACAACATCACATCCTTCAAGAATTGGAGAATTATTTAAACAAAAATCAATAAGATTCTTTGGATTGTGAATTTCTTTATCTAGCCAATCAAGACCTGAAATAACTTTCA
>PAZD01000065.1 GCA_002715405.1 Acidimicrobiaceae bacterium | reverse complement strand
GCGCATGAACCGTGTTTTCGTATCCCCTTTTGATGGTCCCCATGGGCGTGGTTTTGAGCCCAAAGCTTTTGCATCTTCACCGTAGATACTTATTGTTCGCGCCTCTAACCCGTATCTATTTTTGAAATGATTAGCGATATTACCTTCATTTACTTCTCCAGTTTCATCTGGTTCAGTCGTAAACCCTTGCTCTTCTCCAGTACCAATGAGTTCTCGGCTGGCATCTGGAGGGTACCATTTCCCTTCCTCATCTTGCCACCAGTCCGGCCCGTGAGAAATATCGCTCATGTTCTTAGAATAGTTCGACTAACGCTCCAAATGGTTTCATGGGTTTAGTTTGAGCGCCGGGCGGGATTTGAACCCGCGATTGTACGGCTTTGCAGGCCGCTCCCTTAGGCCGCTCGGGCACCGACGCTTGTCTGACACAATGTGCCATTAAGAACTTCACCCTACTCTGATCAGGTAGCGATCGGCTACAGGTGAGAGGATTAAGTGAGCGGATGACCGGCCTCGAACCGGCGACCTCAACCTTGGCAAGGTTGCGCTCTACCAACTGAGCTACATCCGCAGAGCATTAAGTATAGGAAGGAGATAAGAAAATAGGCAATCAGACGCAGCTCCAAGGCACGAGGCTCTCGGGAGATCTATTTGAATTTATTGCTCTTATTTCCCTCGGAGGTCTATTTCTAGAGTCAAAACTCCATCGGCCATGGAACCCTTTGCATCTCCGATAATTGCATAATCCATGAAGTCCTGCTGCGCTTGTTCGATGAATAGTTGCCGTTCTTCCCCACCAATGGGAGGAAGATCTCGCTTCTTTACAGCCTCTGCCCTAGCCTGAAAGCGCTGTAGCATCGCATTTATGTCGAGTTCATTATCCATAGACAAAGCATAGAGCAAGAATGCTACAACGCTACTGAATCACTGGTATCTGAATTCTTGCTGGGGAATAAGGATTTATCCTTTCGCTTTAGAATTGTGCTAGAAAATTTTCGGCCCCTCGATGGCTTTTTTCTCTTTTTCAGCGCGTCTTCTCCATGCTCTTCAATAAAACGATCTCTGGCCCATTGTCCCGTTTTGCGCCAATAAAAAACTAGGCCAATGACTGCAACAGCAGCAATGATGATCAATGCAATGACAGCCCTTCTAACTTCGAACGAGGACGTGATTAGTTGTGAAGTCTCATTGGTGCCTGGCACGTAATCTTTTTCAGATTCTGTTATTTGCGCTACCGCATCTGCGATATTCACATGAAAAGCTATAGCAACAGTTGATAAGCCAAAAAGACACTTACCTATTCTTTGTTTCATACTTTTACCTTTTCTGATGCTCTGGACAAGAATAGGTTGTTCTACCCCCTATTTTGTACCTTTCCAACGGTATTCCATGCTTTGGGCAGAATCCACCGCTTATCCGGTGATCTTGAAGAGTGCCCATATGAGATCCTCCCAGCGTTGCCAGCTCCTCAATAGTTTTCTTGAAGTGTTTATATAGAGATCGTGTTGTCTTCTCATCTAGAGAGTCAGCCGGTCGCCTAGGGTCTATCGACGCCCTCCAGAGGATTTCGTCTGTAAGTAGATTACCTAGACCAGCAACCATACTTTGGTCCATCAGTCTGGCCTTGATCGGACGCGAAGAACCTGAAAGAACTTGAGAGAGTTCTTCGATCGTAATGGAAAACAAGTCGTGTCCGAGTTGGGAAACATCAGGGTTGAGTTCAACTCCACCTAAACGGCGAGGGTCACGAATTCGCATACTCCCGCCATCATCGAAATTGACAATAAATCGATCCCACTTTGGATCGTTCCGGTCACTTGAGAATTCTAAGTATTCAATCGCCGCTTTATTGTCAACAATGATTCTTCCAGTCATCCCGAAACGAAGCCCTACAGTGTCTTCTCCATCAATATCTAGAAGAAGCAATTTCCCGATTCGCCTGGCTTGAAGAACTTTATTCCCTATGAGAGCTTTGCGGAGTTTGTTGGGGGTTGTTTCTCCTTTGAGGTAGTAAAGATCATCTACGACAAGAGACTCTATGACTCTTGAGATGCTGGCCTCTGCGCCTTGACGGTAATATTCAACTTCTATTCCTTCAGGCATAGCCGATCACGTATACAAATTAGTTAGTTAACTCTCTAGGAGTGAACGGAGTACATCCCCGATTCCTTCTGCAGCTAGCAAAAATCCATCATGTCCATTCGGGTCTTCTATCTCGACATAACTGCAAACACCGCCTGCTTCGCTGATCAATCGCTGAATTTCTAATTGCTGATGAGGGGGGTACAATGAATCCGTATGGATACTTGCTGTTGCTACATCTGCAGTTATACGCTTTACGGCGTCCTCCATAGATGAACGGCCGCGTGCCAAATCATGTGTATCCATTGCCCTGTTCAACACTAGGTAAGAATTTGCATCAAATCTTCGAACTAGCTTTTCTCCATGGTAATCCAGATATGACTCGACTTGGAAACGGTCCCAAAGCCCAAAGAGAGAGTCTTTATCTACCAGTGACCTCCCAAAGCGATTCTGGAAACTGACATCACTTCTATAGTGGATTTGAGCTATGGCACGAGCAATCGCAAGACCTGCGTAGGGACCATCACCTATATCAGCATCATAGTAATCCCCACCTCTCCATCGAGGGTCAAGCGCTAGGGCGGACCTACCGACAGCGCTCCAAGCTATCTGCTGGGCACTTGCTGTCAGAGCTGTAGCTATCGGGGCAATCCTTTGAACTCGTTCAGGAAACATTGCCGCCCATTCCAGAACTTGCATGCCCCCCATTGATCCACCGATAACTGCATGCCAACTTTCAATACCCAAATAATCGGCAACTTTTGCCTGTGCTCGGACAATGTCTCTAATAGTGATCTCGGGAAAGCGAGACCCGTAGGGTCGGCCGATAGAAGGATCGAGCGAAGAAGGGCCTGTGCTTCCTTGGCAACCTCCAAGCACATTAATACAAACAACGAAATATTCATTCGTGTCGACTGATTTCCCAGGCCCTATAACCTCATCCCACCATCCGTTTGTGGGATGCGCTGTATTGCTCTCTCCTATAACGTGGGAATCTCCGGTCAACGCATGACAAACAAGTACAGCATTACTTCCATCGCTATTCAGATTTCCCCACGTTTCGTAAGCTTGAACAGCCTCAGTTAGATTTCCGCCCGGTTCAAGGGCGAAAGGATGACCATCAGTAATCGTGAGAAACCGTCTGTGGCCAACGGGATCTCCTGGAAACCAAGCACCAGATACTGGCAAATCGGTAGAGTATTTGCGGGGGTGCGCGGGAATAGCAGCCACTGAGCCCTCTGTCGGCCCTTGACCTCCCTCGATAATATCCAATCTTGGTCCTTTAGATTTTATTCTTTTCACCAGTTCCATTTTATCTCTTCTTAAAAGACACCCATCTAGTATGTAATGAGATTTATTTTCTTTCTCCCGCCACTTTGTTGCTTAACCTTGGGTTAAACCACATCCTGACCTTTCGACCAGAGGCACCTTGGGTGTCTATCCCAGGTTGCCGTGTCCGCTAAGCGAACCGCTCTTGATGTAATGTCAGTGAACCAGCATTTTTTGCAAACTCCAACATTTGGGGGGAAATGCTATCTCCATACTGGGAGACGACTGCTCCACCATTCGAGGACGTCTTTATCGCTACAATAGGCTTCTGCCATTTGTTGACCTAGATCTTTAAGCGAAGCGACCCACGACGAAGACGCATCCGCAAGGTATGCATCTAATGCTTTTTCAGCTCCTTGATCCCAATGTAATGATTTCTCTGGAAGAGGTATTTGCTCAACTTGAGTTGCCGATAATTTTAATGTGTCTGATGACATAGCTGCTCCAGCTGCCCGAGCAAAGGCTCCGGCACTAGCAGCTGGGGAACTAAGCGCAGCGGCTATCAACCAAACATGTTTTTGGTCGCACTCTACAGAAATCACCGGAGTCGATGGGACTAGATGCCCTTCAGGATCTGGGAGTACTTCGAGTATTTTTGTCTGAGTAGCTACTAGGACTTTTGGTCGTAATCGATCCTTAACCCAGTTAAACAGTTCTGTATTCCCTTCTTGGAGTTTTTGTAGATCAACAACTGGTGCAACCCAGCTTTTATTCGCATAGCGGAATGTTCCTTTCCCCCACCTGCTTCGTAAAGGATCGATCATTCCTACAGTAATAAGGGGAGCTGATTCCCCCTTGCATTCATTTTCTTCACATACGAAGGGCTGCAGTCCATAAAATTGATCTCGGAATCCTGCTGTTGCCGACGCTATTTCCTTCAATGATGGGCCTTGTAGTTTAACGCGAGGAACGCCGCGGACCGCTGAGATAATCTCAGTCCAACTATCTCCTTTGTTTCTTCTGATAGCGTTACTTGACTTAATGCTGCGCCCTTCCCATAGCTGTAGCTTGGAATTCTCTTTAGTGGAAGCAAAAAGCGGAGCACAGACGTGAACTCCTGCTTCAAAGATATTTGCCCCTCCTATCCACATGCCAACGAGGTCTATTTTTTCTTCAAGTTCTTCTCTAATCGGAGCAGAATCCGAAACTGATAAAAATGATTGTGGTTGAATCATCAGCATAACTCCGCCTTCTGACAACATCGAGGCTCCTGCAAGAAGGAAAAAACCCGCTGTATCTGCGTAGGGTCCTGCGCTTGTATCCCAACGCTCTCGGAGGATTTTGGTTTTCTCCAAGGTTCGGACAGTTTGTTCCTGTAGCTGGTTCTGGAATGGAGGATTTCCTATCACTGCGGAAAATCCTCCATCGGGAGGTGATTGAAATGCTGAAATTCCCTCTTCTAATGAGTCAGCTACAGCTAGATTTCCTTTTGGGATGATCCAATCATCATGTGAAGCCCAAAGCGCTAATGCGGCTTCAGTGACAAGAATGGCCCCTGGGTCGATATCGATGCCCCACAGAAGTTCCTCTACAATAGAGGCCGGTGACACCCCTTGATAAAGGAAGAAGTTAGCTGCCGCTATGAGAAACGAACCGCCTCCGACTGATGGGTCACAAACAGGTCCTTGCGAAGCTTTACTTAAGATAATATCTGTGAGGCCTTGAGCTACTTTTACTGGCGTGTAATGCACGCCGCTATTGCGGCGCGTTGATGAATCAAGGCTTTGCTCATAAACCGCCCCGACCATTTCAGGTCTATAAACGTATTCATCGGGGGCAACAAGAGTTCCATAAGAGAGAAGTTGAGGCCCACCACTGTCGGCAGAAAGTCCAGCCTGATGTGCAGCTCTGCGTGCAACCGCAGCGGCTATATCCAAAGGGGTATAGCCATTTTGGAGCGACTTTTGCGCCCATTGGATTATGACTGGATCCATCTTGATCCCCGATTTAATTGCATATAAAAGTTTACGAGGATTTCTGGTTGAAAAAACTATCTAGCTATTTACTTTTCTGGATCCCAATCTCCTAGATTCTGAAGTCTTTCGTCATTAGAGAACATTTCTACAACAGGAATGTCAAGTCCGACGCGTTTTTGTAGTCTTTTTACTACTAGCTCTTCATCCCAAAGTAAAAGCGTCACTACAAGGCCATCTGTTCCTGCTCTTGCTGTTCTTCCTGATCTATGGAGGTATGTTTTATGATCTGGAGGGGGGTCAAAATGTATTACTGCTTCGACATCATCAACATGAATCCCTCTAGCTGCCACATCGGTAGCTACTAAAACAGGAAGCTCGCCTTTCCCGAATCGCTCTAAAGCTTTTTCTCTCATATTTTGACGAAGGTCACCATGTATCGCTTGAGCTTTGACCCCCTCATCGGAAAGCTTATTTACGAGGCGGTCACATCCTGCTTTAGTATTGCTAAACATTAGAGTCCGCGATGTAGATGCTGCTATTGCCGCAGCTACTTTAACTTTGTCGCGCTCATGGACATGTATGAACCTGTGGGTCATTTCATCGACAGTTATTTCCTTCGCTTCTACTTCATGCATGAATGGGTCGGACTGATAGCGCTGGATCAATGAATTCACAGCACCGTCTAAGGTTGCACTAAAGAGCAGGGTCTGGTGTTTGCGTTCTACTTTTCTGAGTATCCATTCCACTTGAGGAAGAAAGCCCATATCTGCCATTCGATCGGCTTCGTCAATAACAACCATCTCTAGGCCTCTAACAGATATCTCATCACGCTCAAGAAGGTCAATCATTCTCCCGGGAGTTGCTACAACGATATTTAATCCCTTGTTGATCTTCTTTATTTGTGTTTCAATGTTCGCTCCTCCATATATGGCTGCTATCCGTAACTGTCGAACTTTGGCGATCGGTTCAAGCTCTTCGCTTACTTGTACTGCAAGTTCTCTGGTTGGAACAAGGATTAGAACTCTGAGCTCTTTTTTCTCGACCTTTTCTTCTAGATTTAGATTCTGGATCATTGGAATTCCGAAAGCTAATGTCTTTCCGGAACCTGTTTTCGCTTTTCCGCAAACGTCTCTTCCGGCAAGGGCATCCGGAATGGTAAGTGTTTGAACTGGGAAAGGGTTGGTCATACCTCGTTGAGTTAGAACTTCACAAATATCCGAGTCAACTCCAAGGTCGTTCCATGGATGGGATTCCCCACTCATACCACTAGCCAAAACATCTTGAATAAAGGTGAGCAGCTAACCTGAGTTACCGGAGTTGCAGAACGAGAAGAAGAATTATCCACAGCTTCCAAGAATACATGTTCCTGACCGACGGCTGGGTATGCCGTCAAATACCTAGGCACTTTCGGGTAGCGTCAACCGGACAAGTTCGATGCGTTTTTTAAATCCCTTGATTTGATATTTACCGATTGGGGTGGATGGGGTATTGACCATCAACGAAGTAATCATTGAACTTGTCGCTAGCACTTCGCCAGCTTGTGCGCGATCGCACAAACGTGCAGCCATATTAACAGCGTGCCCAAGGTAGTCTTCTCCGTCTACTAGCAGAACAGGTCCAGAAGCTAAGCCTGCGCGAAGTTCAAGAGGTGACTCAGATTCAGACATTGATTGCAGCATCTCCATAATTGCTTCAGTAGCTGTTTCGGGTTCAACAGCGACCAACATGGCACCGTCTCCCAACCATTTAGCAATTCGAATACCCTTCCTTGAAGCAACGGATCGGACAAGGAACCGAAAATCATTCAAGACTTCAACGGCAGCTTTATCCCCCCATTGGTCTGTAAAGGTGGTGAAACCTGAAAGGTCGATAAATGCAAATGTCCGTTCAAACCGGTCTTCATAGGGATTTTCTTCAATCATTATTCCTCTAAGTACTCAATTTGAAGCTACCTTGCGCGGAGTAGTCGTGCTGCGATTTCTATGGATTAATTGAGGGGCCTGATCTTTCCTCCTCGATTTGGCTCTGAACGCTACTGGAATTTTGTGGACTTCCAGTTTCTATCTCTTCGGTTCTTTCTCTTTTCCACTCAACTTTTATTATGGCCCCTAAACTCAAGAGAAGAACACAGGAAAATACCCATATGTTGATTCTTAATCCAGCCAATTTGGTTGCTTCATCGATTCGTAGTGCTTCTACCCATAGCCGCCCAATTGAATACAGAGCGAAATAGACAATAAAGAGCATCCCCCTCGAGAGCTTCTTCATTCGGTCAATCTTTAGGAGAGCGAGCACAACCAAAAGGTTCCAAAGCGATTCATAGAGGAAAGTAGGGTGAAATGTTGCTTCTTCGATATGTTTCGTTGGTCGATTTTCAGGATCGATCTCTAATGCCCATGGAAGATCTGTCGGTCGTCCATAGAGCTCCTGATTAAACCAGTTCCCCCATCTACCTATCATTTGGGCGAGGGGGATCGATGGAGCTACCACATCCATGGCTGTCCTTAAGTCAAGATTAGCCCGTTTGCAGTAAAGGGTTGCAGCCATATAGCCAAGGATTACTCCCCCAAGAATACCTAAGCCCCCTTTCCAGATTTTAAACGCGTCACCCCAATTTCCACTGAATCGGCCCCAGTCAGTAATCACGTGATATATACGAGCTCCTACTATTCCGGCCGGAACTCCCCACATAGCAATACCTGCTGCGTGGTCTGGGCTAAGAGATCGATCTGAGAATCTTTTCGACATAAGCCAAACTGCAGCCAGTACCCCAAGGGCAATCATAAGCCCATAGCCTCTTAGAGCAAGAGGCCCTAAATTTAATGATCCTGAACTGGGACTAGGGATGGAACTAAACACAATTTTCCTTGAGAGGCTACGGTATTCTCGTAAGCAAATTCAGTCTATCTGCTCATAGGTCGACTGATCATCGAAAGCCTAAAGAGAAATAATGGACAGTTATCGGGAAATTGAATCGCTAATCCTCAAATACGCTCTCCTTATCGACGAAGGCGATTTCGTAGGCCTAGGAAATTTGTTTTCTAGAGGGAAAATTGTTACTGGCGAAACCGGTGAATTTCAAGGATCTGAAGAAGTTAGCGGCATGTACATGTCGACCACCCGGCGGTATGACGATGGAACTCCACGCACACACCATGTCACGACGAATATTTCAATTAAAGTACATGGTGAATCGGCTGAATCGACATCGTATTTTACTGTATTTCAAGGGCTAGAAGATTTCCCTCTTCAGGCGATAATTACAGGAAAGTACATTGATGACTTCACTCTTCATGAGGATGGGTGGTGGTTTAGCAGTCGCGAAATGGAAATCTCCCAAATTGGGGACCTAAGCCGCCATCTTCTGATTGATCTACAGGAAATCTAAGGAAAATCTGTATCTTGCATTCCTTGTATTAATGTTGTACATTAATACAAGGAAGACCACTGACCTCGATAGAAAGGTTCAGATTGTTTACGGGAATAATCGAAGAAGTCGGCAAGATCAGGTCAGTAACCCCTACCGGTTCTGGATCTCGCTTAACTTTTTTTGCAAGAGCTGTGTTATCTGATATTACACTTGGTGCATCAATCGCAGTTAACGGCTGCTGCCTCACAGCAGTTAATTTTGGCGATGATTGGTGGGCAGCTGATGCTGTTCCTGAAACCATGAACAGGACAGGCCTCGGACAGCTCATAGAAGGAGATCCAGTAAACCTCGAAAGGCCCCTACAGAGTTCCGGTCGGTTTGGCGGACACATCGTACAAGGACATATTGATGGAACAACAATCATTGAACAAATCGAAATTCAAGATGACGATTCATATCGCTTTTCATTTGCACTCGAATCTGAGTGGGAGCAATATGTCTGCCACAAAGGATCAGTCGCTATAGACGGCATTAGCCTAACAGTCGCATCAGTATCTGAAGATACGTTTGAAATTGCCGTAATCCCACACACATGGTCATCAACTAATCTCTCGAATCTAACAAAGGGAAACCTAGTAAATGTAGAAGTAGATATTCTCGCAAAGTACGTTGAACGTCAACTCACCATGAACAAGGCCATTAACTTGGAAGTAGAGTAGAGTACTATGCCCGAACTCAACACAATCCGTGAAGCAATTGAAGCAATAGCTGACGGGAAATTTGTCGTTGTTGTCGATGACGAAGACCGAGAAAATGAGGGTGACCTCATAATCGCTGCCGAAACAGTAACCCCTGAAGACATGGCCTTTATGGTTAAACACACAAGCGGGGTTGTCTGTTGCGCCATCACCCATGAAAGAGCAGATGCTCTTCACCTCCCACTCATGGTGGCGAACAACACAGAGGCAATGGGTACGGCTTTTACTATTTCCGTGGACGTGGCCAAAGGAACCACAACTGGCATCTCCGCAAGTGATAGAGCGCTAACCTGCAAGGCTCTCGCTGATGACAACATTGCAGCAAACGGCTTTGCTCGACCTGGTCATGTTTTCCCTCTTCGTGCCAGAACTGGAGGAGTGCTAAAACGGGCGGGCCATACTGAGGCAGCTGTTGATTTAACAACAATGGCAGGGCTATCCCCAGCAGGGGTTCTCTGCGAAATAGTTTCTGAAGATGGGACAATGGCAAGACTCCCTGAGCTAACTGCTTTCGCTAAAAAACACGGAATTCCAATCATCTCAATTGCCGATATGATCCGTTACCGAAATCGCCATGAACGATTAGTTGAACGTTTCTCTTCTGCTCGGATACCAACAAAATACGGAGGATTTACCGCACACATATACAAAACTGCTCTTGATGATGTTGAACACCTTGCATTCGTTACTGAGGATTTTAATCCTGCTGAGCCACCTCTAGTCCGCGTTCACTCTGAATGTCTCACAGGAGATGTTCTTGGTTCGCTCAGGTGTGACTGTGGATCTCAACTTGATTTAGCTATGAAGCTTGCTAGTGAATCTGGCAATGGCGCAATCGTATACCTTCGAGGACATGAGGGGCGTGGTATCGGTTTGGGGCACAAAATGAGAGCATATGCCCTTCAAGACAAAGGGATGGATACCGTCGAAGCTAACGTCGCTCTGGGCCTTCCAGTTGATTCACGTGAATACGGAATTGGAGCACAGATCATCGCGGACTTAGGGATTACAAAAATGCGGCTCCTAACGAATAACCCTGCGAAATACGGTGGACTTGATGGATACGACCTTGAAATCATTGAACGTGTCCCACTCATCGGGGGGACAAACCCTGAGAATATTCGCTACCTACAAACAAAAGGAGACCGATTAGGGCATTTACTTCCGGTGGATGAAGATACTGGCAATAAGGAACCAGCGTGAACATGGAAGACCTCAAGATAGGGATTGTCGTAGGTCGTTTCAATACAGAGATCTCAAATCGGCTACTCGATGGAGCGCTTAGCAAACTTACAAAATTTGGAGTAGCGGCCCAAAATATTTCTATCTATTGGGTACCAGGAGCTTTTGAGATCCCATTCGCTTGCCAGCAAGCAATAGAGAAAACGAACGTTGACGCTGTCATCACCTTGGGAGCTGTCGTGAGGGGTGGAACACCACATTTTGATTATGTCGCAGGTGAATGCGTCAGAGGGGTTCAGAATGTAAGCCTCTCGACTAACACACCAATTGCGCTTGGAGTGCTCACTACCGACACATACGAACAGGCTCTAGAGAGATCAGATACCAGCTATGTCGACCATGATGGATCCTCGGGAGACAAAGGTTCTTCTGCTGCCGAAGCAGCAATCACAATGATTCAACTCGTCCGATCATTCGATGATGAGAGTTAGAATAGCTGCAGAGTTGACTCCAAAGGTAACTTCATTGAATTCCACTGTCACCACACCTACCTGAAAGACAATTTCCCATTCCCCCTCTGGAAGTAAGATAAACGAATCATCGGTGTCGACGTTGAGGGCGCTTATAGTATCCCCACGGCGGTAGGCAAGAACGCCACTATCCCTTGACGAAGTCCACCGAAGAGAAGTGTTCGGGTCAAGGTATTCACCGCGGATTCGGATCAGTTCCTTGTAGGACTTCAACCACGACCCCTCCGTTATTCTCTGGTGCTCTGCGGTGTCTTCATGTGTCCGGTCACCCATTGGGATCCAGGGCGTACCTGTTGTAAATCCTAGTTCGTGTGCTTTCTCCCACGGGATTGGAGATCTCGCTCCATCACGCCCGTCTGTTTCATCTGCATTTCTAGTTGCTACAGGGTCAGCTAAATCTTCTCGCTGGATTTCAATACTAGGTAGTCCTAATTCGTCTCCTTGGTAAATAAACGGCAATCCAGGGAGAAAAAATAAAAAAGTGGAGTACGCCAAAGAACGTTGTTTTCCTTCTCGCCCCTCCCCAAATCGTGTCGGGGCTCGTGGATCGTCGTGGCTGCTAAGCGCCCAGGACAAATCCTCTGGAGCAGCGTCTAATGCATCTCGAAAAGTGTCCCACATAGACTGGGGATCCCACGGCACATGCATTGGTGCAAAATAGAAAGCCCTATGCAGGGCATCGCCGGAGTTGACGTAACGGCTCACACGATTCGGGTCGTTATCACGAAGGTAAACTTCTCCGAGCAAAAGAGCATCGTACGGCTTGACAAGTTTTCTCCACCTTCTAAAAATTTCTAGATTTCCGCCTTGGTCAAGGTCATATCGATGGTCAAATGCCGCAAAGACTTGGCGAGGACTCATATCTTCCGTGATGGGGAAACGGGTGGGGTTATCGGGCATCAGCATGTTCTTCACGAGGCCTTGAGCCACATCTATACGGAAGCCATCAATATCTCGATCTAGCCAATATTTAAGTATCTCATCGAATTCCTGAATAACTTTCGGATTGTTCCAATTCAAATCTGGTTGTTCCGGCAAAAATAAATGAAGATAATATTGCTCTGATTCTTCATCTAATGTCCAAGCAGAACCACCAAAATGAGAAACCCAATTATTTGGCGGACCTCCGCTGGGGGCCGGATCCCTCCAGTGATAATACCCTCTATACCCATCATCGACTGAAGACCGAGAAGACAGAAACCATGGATGTTCAGAAGAGGAATGGTTTGGAACAAGATCGATTATCACACGAAGGTCATACCTATGTGCTTCTTCTATCAGGCGATCAAAGTCTTCAAGCCCACCAAATATAGGATCCACCCCACAATAATCACTTACGTCGTAACCGAAATCCGCCATCGGCGAGGGATAAAACGGGGTAATCCAAACCAGATCTATACCTAACCAAGAAAGGTACTCCAGTTTCTCAGTAACGCCGGGAAGGTCTCCTACCCCATCACCGTTACTATCAACAAACGACCGGATGTAGATTTCGTAACCTATGCTTCCATCCCACCAGCCTGAATTATCTTTACTTATTGTGCTTTCCATGATTCCTTGTCCAACGCCCAAATACCGTGAGGCTCATTGGGGTAATGCGAGAGAGTTTTTGTATCAACCAAAACAAACCCTAACCGTTGAGCAACAGCCTGAGACGGGTAATTGTCCAGGAGAATAGTACTAAAAAGACGATCCTCGCCGAGTTCTTCAAATCCATACCTAACAGATTCTGCTCCTGCCTCCGAGGCATAACCTAATCCCCACCAATCCGGGTGAAGCGCCCAGCCGACTTCCACCCCCGGCCAGTCAGGACGAACCGGATTGTGCAAACCTGCCCTACCGATGAAAATCCCAGATGCCTTCTCTTCTAACGCCCAGTGTCCGGTTCCACGAAGTTCCCACTGACCACGCCACCAAGCAAGAGCAGTCCAAGCATCGGCTTTCCCTTCCTCATCGGGGACCCGAAGTGACTCACGTAACTCGGGAGTATCCATCATCGCGAAGTAGTCTTCAAGGTCATCATCACGAAACGGCCGAAGAATTAAACGCCCTGTCTCAAGCGTAGGGCAGGCAGTCATCTCTTGCTCCTGCTCTATATAGTTCAGGTTCCGAAATCTATGACTGCTCTGACCACTTCACCGTTTTTCATCGCATCAAAGCCATCATTAATTTCGTCAAGTGTGATGGTGCGTGACACCATTTCGTCAAGTTTGAGACGGCCGCCAAGATATAAGTCACATAGATGCGGCATGTCAACTTTGAAGTTATTAGACCCCATCATTGATCCCTGCAATTTTTTTGACCCAAGGAACAAATCTGCTCCGGGAACTTCAATGTTCTCGCCTAATGGCACCATTCCTATAATTGTTGCAGCGCCACCTTGGCGAATCATGCCAAAGGCTTGTTCTGCTGTTTGTTTAAGACCTATACATTCGAAACTGTAATCCACTCCCCCTCCGGTGAGTTCATGAACTTGCATCACTGGATCACCGTCATTTGGATTGACGGTATGGGTAGCACCTAGTTGGACCGCCCATTCAAGTTTTTGTGGCTCTAGGTCGACAGCAATGATCTGCCTTGCACCTGCGAGGTGCGCACCTTGGATCGCTGAAATACCTACACCACCACAGCCGACGACCGCAACTGTTGAACCCGGTTTAACTTCAGCGGTTCGAAACACAGCGCCAACACCGGTAGTAACTCCACAACCAATTAAGGCAGCTCGATCCAATGGCATATCTTGACTGATCTTCACCACTCCATTCTGGTGAACCAGCATCTCCTGACCAAATGAACCGAGACCAGTAAATTGGTTAACTGCGGTACCATCGCTGTCAATAAGCCGAGGAG
>PAZD01000064.1 GCA_002715405.1 Acidimicrobiaceae bacterium | reverse complement strand
TGCATCAGGTTCGTCACTGGGCGAAATTGCTGAGTCGTTATTGATAAGTGGAGAGATTGGTTCTTCTGATAGCAGAATCAATGATGAGGCTAGACCTTTTCAAAATGAGTGGATAGCTCAACTTGTTTTAGATGGAGACTTGGGTGCGAGAAAAGTATTAGACAGACTCGGTTATTGGCTGGCTTTAGGGATAGCGAACCTTGTAAATATTTTCGACCCAGAGAGAATAGTCATAGGTGGCGCTATTACAGAATTGGGAAGCTATTTAATTGATCCGGTGAGGGAGAATTTCGAGTTAATGACGCCAGAACAATCTCTAAGAGAAGAGGGTCTTATTACCCTTGCTAAATTTGGGAATAGGGCAGGGGCTGTCGGGGCCGCTTTGCTGGCAAAAGAACGTTTTTTAGATATGGAAAACAAAAAGAGATAAGGGAAGGTGTACGTTCATTGACTGCGAAAGGGATAGCCTAAGTTGATGGAGTTTCGAAGGATAGCAAATCTTCCCCCTTATGTTTTTACGATTATCAATGACTTAAAAATAAAAGGCCGTCGCGCAGGCGATGACATCATCGACTTTGGATTTGGGAATCCGGATTTGCCATCGCCTCAGATTGCTGTTGACAAGTTATGTGAAGCCGCACAGAATCCTAAAAACCATCGATATTCGTTGAGTAGAGGTATCCCAAAACTTCGAGAAGCGATCTGTGGTTTATATGAAAATAATTTTGGTGTTTCGCTCGATCCTGAAACTGAAGCTATCAACACTATCGGAGCTAAAGAAGGCCTGTCTCATTTGATGTGGACATTAGTTCAACCAGGAGACGCGGTTCTAGTTCCTTCGCCGTCATATCCAATTCATTTGTATTCACCGCTTTTTGCCGGAGCTGAAGTTCGGGAAATTCCGTTATCAAGCGGATCTGATTTTTTCGGGGCTATGCGCGAACGTTGGGAGTATAGCTGGCCACGGCCAAAGGTTATCCTGCTTTCCTTCCCGCATAATCCAACCACGATGTGCGTTGACTTAGATTTCATGCAACAGGTCGTTGATTTCGCTAAAGAAAAGGAAGTGCTTCTCGTTCATGATTTCGCGTATGCGGATTTAGGTTTTGACGGATATCAACCTCCTTCTATCCTGCAGGCGGACGGTGGGAAAGATGTAGCTGTTGAGCTGTATTCAATGACAAAATCATTTTCAATGGCAGGTTGGCGGGTCGCATTTATGGTCGGCAACAGTGAAGTGATAGCGGCTTTGGCAAAGCTCAAGTCATATTTGGATTATGGAACATTTCAGCCGATACAAATTGCTGCAACTGTAACGATGAACGAAGCGAGTGATCATCCAAAAGAAGTGAACAAAATATATCAGAGCCGCCGAGACACTTTATGTGACGGGCTCAACAGAATAGGGTGGAATATCGAACCTCCTAAAGGAACAATGTTTGTCTGGGCCCCCATTCCCGAACCTTATAAGGATATGGGCTCGATTGAATTTGCCTCCTGGCTTGTCAAAGAAGCAAAAGTAGCTACTTCTCCGGGTATAGGATTTGGTCCGGGCGGTGAAGGATATGTGCGCTTTGCTTTGATCGAGAACGAACAAAGAGCATCTCAAGCTGTTCGGTTAATCAAAAACACTCTCACCAAGCTTTAGATTATACTATTGAGAATCAGCCCAATTGCGGCTGCGTTCGACTGCTTGGAGCCATCGGGAATGATCAGCATCGCAGATCGTTTTTTCCTTTTCTGGGAAAACTTTCACATCCAGACTCCAATTGTTTGATATATCAGTAAGAGAATCCCAAATACCCACCGACAAACCAGCTAGATAGGCTACCCCTAGAGCCGTTACTTCTTTTGAACGTGATCGCAATACTGGAACCTGGAGCTGATCAGCTTGCATTTGAAGAAGCAGATTCATGACCGAAGCTCCTCCATCTACTCTCAAATTCTGTACTTTGTGCCTTGAAGCAAGTTGCATAGCGTCAATTACATCTCGGGTTTGGAAGACCATAGATTCAATTACCGCTCGAGCTATCTCTGCTCTTCCAGTCCCGCGCGTTATCCCAATCAGTAATCCCCGTGCATGAGGGTCCCACCAAGGACTTCCTAACCCAGTAAATGCTGGAATAAAGTGTACATCCCCAGTACTTGTACATCCGAGGGCCAGATTTTCAAGTTCTGAAGCTTCAGAGATAATATCCATTCCATCCCTAAGCCACTGCACAGCTGATCCTGTAGAAAAAATCGAACCCTCTAAAGCATAAGTGGGAGTAGAGGAATTCGTGGTCTCCAAAAGCCATGCCACTGTTGAAAGTAAACCATCAACAGGTTCGGGAGGCTCTTGTCCGACGTTCATTAAAACAAAAGATCCAGTTCCGTATGTGTTTTTTGCGTCACCAATGGAAAATGCTGCGTGCCCGAATAAAGAAGCTTGTTGATCTCCAGCGATCCCTCGAATTGGGATACCACTACCACAAGAAGCATCATTACTTGTAGAGCCATAATCTCCATTAGAAGCTCGAATTTCTGGCAGGCATGATTCAGAGATGCCAAAGACACCAAGGAGTTCTTTGTCCCACTCCAAGGCGTTAATATTCAAAAGCATTGTCCGCGAAGCGTTTGAAGCGTCAGTGGCATGAACTTTCCCACCAGTAAGTTTCCAGACCAGCCAGCTATCTATTGTTCCTAACGCTATGTTCTTTTCTGTCGGAATGTTATTCAATATCCATTCGAATTTCGAAGCAGAAAAATATGGGTCAAGTATTAAGCCCGTTGATTCTCTCACGGTTGGAAGCAAACCTTCATTCTCAAGTTCAGCGCACCGAGAAGCAGTGCGACGGTCTTGCCATACAAGCGCCTTATAGAGGGGGAGTGAAGTATCGCGATCCCACACCACCACCGTTTCCCTTTGATTAGTAATCCCGATTGCAGCTACAGGTTGAGAGAGCGTAGCAACTACGTCTGCCATGGTGCTTTGAACTGAATTCCAAATCTCCTCAGCATCATGTTCAACCCATCCAGGCTCAGGAAAGTACTGCGTAAATTCTTTGTAAGAGGAAGAAAGAACATCCCCATTTACATCTACCGCTAGTGTTCTGACGCCAGTAGTTCCTGCATCGATAGCAAGAATAATGGTCATTGTAAGTTCACCTCCTCGATGAAGTGATTCGGCGTTTTTGGTCGGCGCTTATTCATTGGGGGCGTAGCTAAGAAATTGATTTCTAGTTAAAATATTTTGGTCTCCTTCATCAGGAGTGGGCCATGTTTTCACTTCATTGGCAATCGAGATAATAATACTTGTGACGTCACCTGTTTCAGTCACACTCCAAACTATTTGAGCAAGGGCCTCAGCCAGTTGATCTCCTTCTACTATCTCTAACCCGCCCGGTTCAAAATTGATGGTTGCTGTTTCTCCTTCAAGAGTAACTCCATCTAAGGAAAGACCTATGGGAACTGCTGTACTTAGGGACATATTTGTTTCTGCTTCCGTGGGGTTCGCTATTAATTCGTTAATAAGGTCTGTGATTCTGAGCTCAGAACCTGAAAGTTCTCGCACTACGGGAGTCAAACGACTCTCGGCGTTGAGTAGATAGATTAGGAAAGTCCGTGATTCCTCACTCGTAATCGCGTCAACTTCAGAAGTAGTATTTTCCGGAAAAGTGGTTTGAATTGACTGAGGAGAAGAATCTTCAGGTATGCCGCAACCTCCGAGTACGACCAATCCAAAGAAGAACAAAGTAGGAATTTTTCTCATCTCACGACCTCAGGGAGAGTAATAGAGAAGACTGACCCAGCCTGTCCATCTTTGTGGCCCCTTACTAGAACATCTCCGCCATGGAGCTTTACGTGTTCAGCAACTAAAGAAAGCCCAAGTCCAGTGCCGGTTCCGGATCCTCGTCGACCGCCTTCAGCTCCTCTAGCGAATCTTTCGAATATAGTATTTCGTTCTTGCTCAGGTATTCCAGGGCCATGATCTTCAACGGATATTTCAATATCTCTAACGATTTGATTAACTGTCAATCTGGTGGCCCCCCCTGCGTAATTCTCCGCATTCTGTAAAAGGTTGTTCATAACGCGAGCTAGACGGCGTTTGTCAGCTTCAATGATTAGTTCTTCAGCACCATTAAGAAATTCGATATTCAAAGTCTCGTTACCTGATTGGATGGCGATAGCACGAAGAAACTCTCGAAGCATAAACCTTTCCAAGTCTAAGGCATTGGTATTAACTTCGTACCTTGAAATTTCTAGGAGGTCCTCAACCAATTGACGGAACCTTTCGAGATCCTCGGTGAGTAATTCCAAGGCTACGGTAGACGGCTGGTCAAACTCCTCACGGTTGGCATTTAACACTTCAAGAGAAGCCATGATTGTTGTTAATGGTGAGCGCAATTCATGGGAGACATTGCTAGCAAACTTTGCGTCAGCTTGGATCCGTTCCTCTAAATTGGAAGCCATTTGATTAAACGAATCGGTAAGTTGTTCAAGATCTCGGTCGCCTCCAACTTCTAGTCTGGCGGTTAAGTCACCTGTCGCTATCGCCCTTGCCGCCTGACCGACCTTTCCTACGGGAAGTAATAATCGTCGCGAGGCAAACCCACCAATAGCGATCCCGAGCAAACATATCCCAGCACTCGTCACAATCAAAATCTGAGAAAGAGCGTTTAAAGTATCTTCAATATCATCAAGAGGTGTTGCTTCAAAATACAAAGCATTCCGAGCCGTTAAAGGAAAACCGATCACAAGAACTGGTGTTCCATTGCTTAGTCGGTATTTCATTTGCGCTCCAAGATTCTCTGAAGAGCTAACAAGATCTAACAGTTTTTCATCGATGTTTCCAGGGGCTTCAAACACAACTGGATCAGCAGATATCCATTCATCATCGAGCCTGATAGCGGGAGTTGATTCAGCTCTAACACCGCGCAAGTTGGAGAGAAGGTCACGAGTAGTTCCAGCATCAATTTCTTCGATGATTCTTCGCTGCGCTTGATTTGCATTTACGGTGGCAACACTTTGAGCGCTTTGTTCTCGGGTTTCCAATAAGTTGTCTCGGACAAGAAGGTAGGTGACGATAGAAAGAACAGTCGTTAGAAGTAGGGCTCCCAACCCAAACGCTAGAGTTACTCTTGCTCTGAGGCGGAGACCACGCCTAAGTCGAATAGCCATTATCGGTTATCCTTGGAGTTTGTAACCAAAGCCGCGGACAGTAATTACGTAACGTGGTTTGGCATCTTCCGGTTCTATCTTTTTGCGAAGACGCCGGATATGGACATCCACAAGTCGACCATCTCCAAAGTAACCTCGCCCCCAAACTCGTTCAAGTAGTTCATCTCTGCTGAATACTCTCCCAGGTGCTGAAGCAAGCTCTATGAGAAGCTGGAATTCTGTTCTGGTTAAATGTGTGGTTTTCTCCCCAATAATCACCTGACCCTGATCGGGCAATATTTTGAGATCACCAAACTCCAAATTACTAAGATCTGTGGATGGTAGACGCACACGACGAAGAAGAGCTCGAATTCTTGCACTTAGTTCTTTAGGTGCGAATGGTTTAGTGAGATAATCGTCAGCGCCAGCTTCTAACCCAGCGACTACATCATGAGTGTCGTCTCTAGCCGTAACCATGACCACTGGAATATCGCTCAGACGGCGAATTGTTCTGCAAACCTCAAAGCCATCGATGCCGGGGAGCATAATATCTATGAGGACGATATCGGCTTCAGCTTCTTCAAAGATTTGAAGCGATTCTTCGCCGCTGCGGGCCTCCACGACATCCCACCCCTCATTTTCTAGTGCAAGACGAACAGCAGTTCTAATCCGCTCATCATCTTCAACGACTAGTACTCTGGTGGTCATTTCAACATAATAGGGGCAAAGCCTCGACAGGGTTAAAAGTCCTGCATTAAATATCTTTAGTTACTTTCTCCATGGCTGAATTAAGCAAAGCAAGAAATTCCGACTTTATGCATGTATTTACTGCCACATGGAGTGCTTCTCCGGCAAAGCTCTTCATCGTTATAACTTCTGCGCCAGCTTCGGAAGCTATTAGAGAACCAGCGGCTATATCCCATTCGTTAAGCCCAGTTTCATAAAAAGCATCGACCCTTCCCATAGCTACAGAGCATAAGTCGATGGCAGCACTTCCCATCCGTCGAATATCGGCTATAGCTGGAAGAACATGTGCCAATACCTCGGCTTGGACCTTCCTATCTAATTCTTGATAGCTAAAACCAGTTGCAACTAGCGCTGTTTTCAACTCTGGTGACCTTCTTATCGTGATGTGCTCACCATTGCATCTAGCGCCGCTACCAATGGCTGCATCAAATAATTCTTTATGCTTAGGATCTGCGACGGCACCTGCGACGATGACATCATCGAATTTTGCTGCGATTGATACTCCAAAACCTGGATGCTCGTGAACGAAATTCGTAGTTCCATCGATAGGATCAATTATCCATAAAACATTTGAACTTCCTTTTTGTGATGTCCCTTCTTCGCCAAGGAAACTATCATCCGGACGCTGATTTTTAATAAGATCGACAATGAGGGCTTCTGTGCGTTTGTCTATATCGGTCACAAGATCAGATGCACTTGATTTCGACTCGTGAAGGATCGGATTTTTGCTTTCTTCTAAAACATATTTCCCCGCTTGGCTAGCGACATCGCTTGCGATATTCCGCAATTCGATTATGTCTAATGGGGCATTTAAGCTCGAAGTCATCATTTATCTCGAACGTTTTTTATTTGTTCGCCATTCTGTCATCGCGCGAAGCACAAGAATTGATACTACTCCAACGCCTCCAGCTCCAATTAATGCCCCAACAACTGCACTGATTCCAGCTAAATTTGTACAACTCTCTGAGCATTGAAGATCTGTGAATGCGTACCCGATTAACCCTCCGCAAAGGCCGCCGACAAGAATTGCTGCGAAAGAGAATATTTGAATAGGTCGTGATGGGGCAGTAAATATTCGATCTGCAGGAGGTAAATCTACAGTACTTTCTCTTGGTCGGACAATATCTTTCGCTCGGTGTTCTTCTTGGTCATCGTTTTCCTGCATTGCTTTTATAGTATCGGTTGATTCCAATATCGAATGCCAGCAAAACTTACTTTGTGCTGCTTGAATAATGTTAGTAACAATAAAAAGAACTTGAATGATGACTTCACATATTTTGCACGTAGACATGGACGCTTTTTTTGTCTCTGCCGAGCTAGTGCGCAAGCCCGAATTAAGAGGCCTCCCTGTAGTTGTTGGCGGCACCGGAAATCGGGGGGTTGTAGCAGCTGCCTCTTATGAAGCACGGGCGTTTGGAATCTACTCAGCGATGTCAACTTTTCAGGCGCGTCGACTGTGTCCGCGAGCGATATTTCTGCAAGGCGACCATTCATATTATTCGAGTGTTAGCTCTAACGTTATGGAAATTTTTGAACGTTACACACCACTAGTTGAACCCATATCGCTTGATGAAGCTTTTCTAGATGTCGGAGGAAGTATACGTTTACATGGAACCCCTCTCGAAATAGCACAATCGATCAGAAGAGACATAAATCATGAACAAGGTTTGACTTGTTCAGTTGGTGTGGCACCCAATAAGTTTTTGGCGAAACTGGCAACAGAAGGAGCGAAACCAAGCCCAGGGCCTACAGGCCCTATCCCTGGACTGGGAGTTAAAGTCGTTGAGGAGCATGAAATACAGGACTTTCTTGACCCTTTGCCAGTCAGGTCATTGTGGGGTGTAGGGCCGGTAACTGTTTCCCGTTTAGATCAGATGGGTATAACAAAAGTTTTGCAGCTTCGAATGTTTCCGCGAGATAGCCTGATTGGAGCTTTAGGGAAAACACAGGGAGCCCACCTTCACCGTTTAGCGCATGGAGTTGATGAAAGAAATGTGGAAGCACAACAGGTCATAAAATCCTTATCGCACGAAGAAACTTTTGCAGAAGACATCTACTCGGAGGAGAGGATAGGATCCGAGATTCACCGGATGTCTGATGCTGTGGGAAAACGTTTGCGCGGGTTAGATTTTCTAGGATCAACGGTAAATCTTAAAGTTCGCCTAAAGGACTTCTCTACCTTTACTCGGTCTGTAACCCTTGCGAATCCCACTGACAGTGGAAGAATTATAGGAAGAAATGCTTTAAACCTTCTTGAATCTATTCAAGTATCAGAAGGGGTTCGATTGCTAGGAGTCGGGATGTCCAACTTAGTTAAAGGAAACCACGGGTTGCAGCTCTCTTTTGACGATGTTGATAGCGACGAATCCGAATGGAGAGATGCGGAGAAAGCTATTGACCAGATCCATGAGAAATATGGGGCAGAGTCCATAGGAGCTGCAAGCATACTTACAGAAAATGGGCTTAACCCGAAACAGAAAGGATCTCAGCAGTGGGGACCCTCAGGTGACACAAAGAAGTAATAGGCTTCGCGTTGTTGATAGCAAAACGTTGTGCGATGATGTATATATGCCACTTTCAGACGATGAGCAAAAAATCCTAAGCCAAATAGAACAACAGCTTCACGAAACTGACCCTGACTTAGCAAAAGAAGTTGCTACAACCACGGTCTATAGTCATGCAGCTAGAAATATTAAATGGTCTGTCCTAGGCTTTGTTGTGGGCCTAACCGTGATCATACTGACCTTATCAATAAGTTTCTGGTTGGCATTCGTCGGATTCGCTATCATGCTGGCTGCTGCGCTGTATTTCGAACAGAATATGAGAAGGCTTGGAAAAGCTGGAATGAATCAACTCTCCATGCGCGTGGGATCAGGTGGCTTTCGGGATACAGGGATTAGAAGAACGAGCATCTTTGACCGTTTACAACGTCGACCTGAAAACCCAGAGGGATAGCCGCGTTACAAAGAGACCTCAGTCCACCACATGAGTTGGTATAAAAGGACTACTCTGAAGATTGTATGAAGGTTTCACTTTTCAAAGAAATAATGAAAATTGCGGTCCGTCCTCATTTATGGGTGGTAGCGGTCACACAACTCTGGCATCTACGTAAAAAAAATTGGTACAAATCGTTTCCATTTATGCCGATCCCGTCCAAAGAATACTTACAATTTCGTCTATTGACCGCATATGGAAACGAAGACCCTGGCGAATATATAGAAAAAGACCTGATCACCTACCTTAAATGGTCCCGAGGCTGGAAGACATCTGCAAGGTGAGAAAGACAGAGACGCTAGATGAATAGTGGCGTTATAGGATGGTCCGTATCCTCAAAGACTGATGTTGTTCAATCTCTTCATTTACGTACTGAAACGAATTGGTCCCAGCCATCAGTTTGGATTATGTCGCCAACCGATTCTTGTCTTGTTTTAGGAAGCTCTCAGGATGATGGATGTATAGATTACCTCTACGCCAAACAGAAAAACATTGGGATAGCCAGACGAACCAGTGGCGGCGGCGCAGTTTTGGTGGACCCCTACTCCTTACTTTGGGTGGATCTCTTTATCCCTAGAGGACATGCATTCTGGATAGACGACATTCGTGAAGCTGCTAACTGGATTGGAAAGCTTTGGCAAAAAACTTTGCGCCAACTAGGAATCAACTCTCAGTTGCACGATGCCCCCTTTGAAAAAACTGAAATAGCCGAACTCGTTTGTTTCGCTGGCCGTGGTCCAGGTGAGCTCTTAATTGACCAGAAAAAGGTATTAGGCCTTTCGCAGAGACGGACCAGAGCAGGAGTCCGGTTCCAGTGCGCGTTGGCCTTGGAATGGAGACCAGATAATTGGATTGAATTATTTGACATCTCCTCAATCGAGAATTTTCATGCAATCGTTTCTAATTCAGGAACATCCGTACAACTAGAAAAAGATGAAGTGTTACAAGAATTCTTCCGTGTCCTAAACAACTAACGCACTTCCAAACCATTTTCTAATAAACCTAGCCCCGTTAGTAAAGTGCGTCCCTTATCCCTTATTTTGTGCCTAAATGGTTGAAAATGGAGAGAAATGGGTTAAAGTGGGTCAAATAGGGGGAAAGGGATCTCCCACAAATATCGTTAACTTTCTGAGGTCTAGGACCTCGAGTCAGTTAATGACCGGGGACATTATGTTTACAGATGAACACGAAAGACTTCTTGACGAAAAGGGACGGTTAGTACTCCCACCAACTTTTCGCCGCCGTCTAGTCCGAGCAGCATTCTTAACTAAGTCTCCTAACGACCCTTGTCTTCTGGTTTACAGCGAAGAAGAAATCGGGAAGGCAACAGAACGACTTATCGAACAAGTGCAAAAAAATGAAGTATCCCCACACGCACAAAGAAGATGGGCAGCGAGCATTAGTGAAGTTCGAGCCGATGGGCAGGGCCGGATCGCAGTTCCCTCGAAGCTCCGAAACCAGATTGGACTAGAGCGAGAAGTCATTCTAATCGGGGTAATTAATCGCGCAGAAATATGGACTCCAGATGAATGGAGAAATATCGAAGAAACAACAGAAATAAACCCCAACGAAAGCCAGTGGCTCTAATGCTAAAAGACAAACGAAAGAAGGATTGATACGAAAAACACTTACTACTAGGCACATATACCCGCTTATGGGCAGCCTTCCGGTTTATAAGGATGCGAGCCTCTACTCCGCCCGCTTGCCATCTAGTCCGATCGGGGAGAAATCCCGACGACGCATATTTACCGGGGGGCTGCCGATAAGCGAGAAAGAAGCCCTCAAAAGAATGACAGTAAGTTCTTCAGCTAACGGGTATCCCCTGGATCCGGCAGTCGGTTCATCCGGCTGCCGGATCACCCGTACATATACGGCTGAATATTCTCATCATCCAGTCATGCTGGCAGAAGTACTCGACCTACTGGATCCCATTCCATCTGGTGTTTTTCTTGATGCTACTTTGGGGGGAGCAGGACACTCAAAAGCATTTTTGGAACATCGGGATGATATCCATCTCGTGGGTATCGACCAAGATCCACAAGCTCAAATCGCAGCAAGTGAGACTCTAAGTTCATTTCATGGCCGATTTGATCTAGTCCACGAACGTTTCGATCATATTGATCGAATTCTTGACCAATTGAAAATAGATAAGCTGTCTGGCGCCCTATTCGACCTAGGCGTCTCTTCACATCAACTAGATACCCCATCAAGAGGATTTTCCTTCCGCACAAATGGGCCTCTAGATATGCGTATGGATACAACTTCAGAGCCCAAAGCAGAGGACATAGTAAATAGCGCTAGCTTATCTGAGCTATCTCGGATTCTGAGAGAACATGGTGATGAGAGATTTCACAAAAAAATTGCACGGGCGATAATTGCTGCAAGGCCTCTAAGCACTACCGCAGAACTAAGCGAAGTGGTGATTGATGCAATCCCAGCGGCATCAAAGAAGTTCCCCGGGCATCCGGCGCGGCGAACCTTTCAAGCAATCAGAATCGCTGTAAATAAAGAGATTGAAATACTAGAGTCCGCTATCAAGCAAACAATCCATCGTTTAGCAAAAGAAGGTAGATGTGTAATAATCTCATATCATTCTGGTGAAGACAGAATCGTAAAGAAGACCCTCCGGGCTGCGGCTGGATTAAGCACTACAGTACCTAAACATCTTCCCCAGCCAAAAGAGCAAGCAATAATTAGGCTTCTCGCCCGAGGCGGTCAGACTCCTTCACAAAATGAAATTAGCCAAAATCCCCGATCAAAGTCAGCACGTCTCCGGTCATTTGAAAAGATGCGGGAGGATTGATGGCAATTTCTCCTCACGCTTTAGAAAGTAACCGTAAGAAGGGTGAAAAAAATCCCAGTCTTCGAGTTCTTACGAAACAGCGGCCATGGCTACGTAATTTTTTTACAGGTATGGTCCTTCTTTTCGTTTTAGGAATTTTTGTCAGAGTTGTATTTAGCGCTGTAGTCGTAAATAACCAAAGAAATCTCGACAAAACCATCAATATGATTAGTGAAGCAGGTGAAATCAACAGTGCACTTCGGTTTAATATCTCAGAACTTGAGTCTGCTCCAAGAATTTACCAAATTGCATTTGGATCCCCAGAAGAGTTGCTCGATGAAGAAAACGGCCTATACGGGCTGGGAATGGTTGAACCATCGGCAATCAAGTACTTAACCGCTTCCCCTTCTCTTCCTTCGGAGAACTGGAATGTCGCCACTATTTCAGAAATTGGCAGTGGCGCAAATGAGTAACAACAGTTTCTCACTGCAGAATAATTGGCGATTAGTAGTTCTCATCGCCTTCTTTATTATTTGTGCGTGCTTCCTTGGTTGGAGGCTTTTCTATATTCAAATTTTAACATCTGACAAACGTGTTCAATTTGGGGTCGATCAACGTCTGTATGAGAGTGTTATCGAAGGTGAGAGGGGGCGGATCCTAGATCGAAATGGCGATCAACTCGCAATGTCTTTTCCCCAGCCATTCATTTATGCAGACCCTCAAGTAGTTGGAGATCTCGCATATGAATACTCTCTGCTCCTTTCACCCATCATTGATAGAAAATCAAAGTATATTTTCGCTGACCTTAAAACAGAAGGAGCGAGATTTGCGTACCTCCAACGAGACGCGACGTTAGAAATGCGAACAACGATTGAAGAACTGAATCTTGTTGGCATTTATATAGATGAACAACCTAGAAGATTTTACTCTGCAGGCGATTACTTTGCTCGGGGAACAATAGGGGAAGCTGGAGTCGATAATCAAGGAATCTCTGGACTGGAGGCTCAATACGATGAGTATTTAGCTGGTAAGTCAGGGCTCGAAGTTGCTGAGCGCAATCAGTATGGGGGGACAATACCAAACGGAAGAATACAAATTGAACCTGCCACGCAAGGAGCAGACCTGTATTTAACGCTAGACCGAGCCCTGCAAAGCCAGGTTGAGCTGGAGTTGGGTGCAGCGATAGAAGAAATGAACGCTGGTGGAGGAGTGGTCGTTATATCAAAACCTGCTACTGGCGAAATTCTTGCAATGGCTTCTATGGTCAAAACCGTAGACGGCGAAATTGTTACAACTTCTGATAACAGGGCAGTTACATGGATATATGAACCCGGATCAGTAATGAAATCAGTTACCTTTGCTGCTGTAGTCAACGAAGGGTTGGCCCACCCAGATACTTCGAGGGAAATCGATGATGCGATTGAACTCTACGACGAAGAAGAATGCGTTGGTGACCAGTACGACTGCACATTCACCGAATTGGGTTTAGCTTATGGAACTCAAGAAATGACAGTAGAAGACATTCTTGTTAGATCCTCCAACACTGGAACAATTACATGGGCTCTTGATCTAGGTAAAGAAAGACTCCACAGTTACTTAGTTGATTTCGGGTTCAATAGAAAGACAGACCTTGATTTCCCTTATGAGGCTTCTGGGAGTCTCAAAGACCTTAAAAACTGGTCCGGTGTGGAGATTGCAACGACTGGAATGGGCCAAGGAATCGATGTAACGCCAATCCAAATGCTCAATGCATACAACACGCTTGCAAATGGAGGCGTATATGTATCCCCACAGCTAATCCAATCGATAACACATAGCTCCGGAGAAAGGGAATACGTCACATCAAATCCCAGCCGAAGAGTAATCGAAGAGCAAACTAGTCGAGAAATAACCCGAATGTTAACTGCAGTCGTTTCTAAGGGCACGGCGAAACTCGCTGGAGTTCCCGGATATGAGGTTGCTGCTAAAACCGGAACCGCCAGAAAAGTACAGTCGAATGGGACATACGAAGATGAAGAGGGCTTATACCATTACGCGTCAACAGTTGTTGGTTATTTCCCTTCAGCTCAACCGCAGCTTTCAATGATCGTAATTATTGACGAGCCAGCCGGTCAATTCTATGCCAGCGAAACGGCAGCACCGTTATTCGGAGAGCTCGCAAGTTGGGCATTACGTCATTACAAAATCTCACCTACTTCTAGCCTTGTTTACTCGGCGGCAGGCCAAAGCGATGCGGGGGATATAACTTTAGGCAAAACAGCGTCGGAGATAGCACAATGAAGTTGACAGAACTGATAGCAGAATACGAAGTATGCACTCCTACCAAGAGTTTGGTAATTCTTGGCGAATCTCAAGATATTGACATCACAGGATTAAATTTCGATAGCAGGAAAGTTGTAGCCGGAGATCTCTATTTCTGCATAACTGGCCATGTCCATGACGGCCATGAATATGCACAAAAGGCTCTAGAGGCAGGAGCGGTAGCACTTGTTGTCGAAAGAGAGCTTGAGATCCCCTTAACTCAGATCCTTGTCGAAGACACCCGAGAGGCCATGGCATACATCTCATGTGCTTTCTTTGGTTTTCCATCCAAGGAGCTAAAGATCATCGGCGTTACTGGAACAAACGGGAAAACAACGACGACACAATTGATTAATCAAATTCTCAAGACGTCAGGATTGACCTCTGAAAGCATCGGGACCTTAGATGGGCCTTTGACTACTCCTGAAGCACCTAACCTACAAAGTAAATTCCGAACTTTAGCTAACGCAGGGGTTAAATCGATAGTGATGGAAGTCTCTTCTCACGCATTATCTCAACACCGAACAACCGGAACTCAATTTGACATTGGAGTCTTCACTAATCTCAGCCATGATCATTTAGATTACCACGCAGATATTGAAGAGTATTTTGAAACGAAAAGCTCATTATTTGCGCCCAATTTTTGCAAATCTGCAGTAATAAACACTGACGACCCCTACGGCTTACGATTAGCTGATCTGATTGATATCGAAACAGTCGAAGTTTCTCCCCAAAATGCTGAGGTGATAGATGAAAGATTCGATGGAACAACACTGCTCTGGAACGGAAGGAAAATCGAACTCCAAGTCTCTGGCCGATTTAACATTGACAATGCGCTCCTAGCAGCTTCGACATGCCAGCTTTTTGGGATAGAAGACGATGGTATAATAAATGGATTAGAGGCTGCTAAACCTGTTCCAGGAAGATTCGAAGTTCTTGAAGGTAGCGAGAAAAATCCGACAATAATTGTCGATTACTCGCATACACCTGCAGGCATCGAAAATGTCCTAAAGGCTGTTCAGCGTATCGACTCCAAAGCGCGCACTTCTATTGTTTTTGGCTGCGGTGGAAATCGAGATAGTAGCAAAAGGCCGAAAATGGCACATATAGCTGAAACTTTTGCTGATCAAGTAATTATCACTTCTGATAATCCTCGAAATGAAGACCCAGAAAAGATTATCAAACAGGCTATGACAGGTTTCAAAAACCCTGAAGCAGTGATTATTGAAGTAGATCGTAAATCTGCCATTATAAGAGCGATTACATCGTCACAATCAGGTGAAGTTGTGGTCATTGCGGGTAAAGGTGACGAAACAACGCAAGAAATCTTAGGTAAGCTCGAGCCTTTCAACGACAGAGTCATTGCTTTGAATGTACTTCAGGGAGATATTAAATGATCCGTCTTTTGTTCGCAGTTACAATCTCAGTTTCCATATCACTCTTTGGCACCCGATACCTAATACGGTGGTTAACGAGTAAAAAGATCGGCCAACCAATCCGTGAAGATGGCCCTGGTGGACATATAACTAAAGCAGGCACCCCGACTATGGGTGGATTAGCTGTTGTCCTCGGCGCAACAATAGCCTACGTGATTTCCGACTTGTATAACGGAATCTATACCAGATCTGGCCTTCTTGTGATGGCGGCAATTCTAGGAGCAAGCATCGTGGGATTTCTTGATGATTGGCTCAAGATATCGAACGAACGAAACCTTGGACTCAAAAAAGGAACCAAAGTTGTTGGCCTGCTCGTTGTAGCCTTCGGTTTCGCTATCGCAATGGTGACAGCTACGAACGTACACACAGAGGTGTCCTTTACACGATGGGATTCACTTTCCATCGATTTAGGTCCGATTGGCTGGGTTTTCTGGGCTGCTTTCGTCATACTTGCTATGAGTAATGCAGTCAATCTTACCGATGGCCTCGATGGTTTAGCAGCCGGTTCATCGACATTATGTTTCAGCGCATTTACTGTAATTTCATTCTGGGCATTTCGACACCCAGGAATCTATGACCTTGACCATGCTTTAGATTTAGCTGTGGTTTCAGTTTCTATGCTTGGTGCATGCGTCGGCTTCCTATGGTGGAACGCTGCGCCGGCGAAAATATTTATGGGCGATACCGGATCACTGGCTATAGGAACAGCGTTAGCTTGTCTAGCGCTCGCTACGAACACGCATCTACTTCTTCCAATCATCGGTGGAATATTTGTTCTTGAAACTCTCTCAGTAGTTATCCAAGTTGCTGGGTTCCGCCTAATGAACAGAAAACGAATTTTTCGCATGGCGCCCTTCCATCATCATTTTGAACTCTTAGGATGGCCAGAAACTACTGTCATCGTCAGGTTTTGGATCATCGGTGGATTTTTCGTTGCTATAGCACTGGGGCTCTTCTACGCCGATTTTGTCGATATCTCAGACCTTCGCGGGGTAGTTCTACCATGACGATAACGAAGGTAAGCGAGGGACAAACAGTTGCTCTTTTTGGGTTTGGTGTCACTGGTCGGTCCGTCGCAGCATCTCTTCTTCGAAGGAACATCTCAGTAATTGTTTTTGACGACAAACCCGACAATGATATGACCGCTGCAGCCGAAAATCTGGGGATTAATTTAATCACTCCTTCGAGCAGTAAGGGGGTTAAGGAGAATATGGGAAATGTCGATTTCGCTATACCTACGCCCGGCCTTCCCGAAAGCCACACCTTTTTCGAATGTGCAAGAGAAAGAGGAGTGCCGCTACTCAGCGAATTCGACTTAGCTGCACAGTGGGACCGCCGTCCGGTCTTGGCAGTAACAGGAACGAATGGGAAAACGACTGTGACAACGATGATCACTGAGATGCTTAAACGGAGTGGAATTAATTCAGTACTAGCGGGGAATACCGATATCCCTCTTGTCGAAGCAATCGACCGGCAAGAAATCGAAACTTTTGTTGTTGAAGCATCATCATTTCGCCTTTCGCACTCCGATCAATTCAAGCCTCGCGTAGCAGGTTGGTTAAATTTCTCACCAGATCACTTAGATGTCCACAAAGATCTAAAAGCTTACGAAGATGCGAAAACCTCTATTTGGAAAAATCTCAGCTCCGATGATATCGCAGTTGCTGGTATTGACGACGAAGTTGTAAGCCGAAATATTCCTAGCGCGGGTTCGACGATCACCTTCGGATTACATATCGGAGATAGTCGAACAGAAGGTCACACATTGGTGGTGAAGGATTTCCCTCTTATGGAAGTGAAAGAGCTTGCAAGATCTGCCCCGCACGATATTTTAAATGCTCTTGCCGCGGCCACAATCGCGTCTGAAGGGGGAGCTTCTAACGAGGCGATTATTGAAGTACTAACTACTTTCACCGGTTTGCCACATCGGATAACTTATCTTGGGACATCGCAGGGGGTTGAATGGTTCAACGATAGTAAGTCAACTACACCTCATTCCGTGGCAGCGGCTGTTCAAGGGTATGACAACGTTGTTCTTATCGTAGGAGGGAGAAACAAAGGGATAGACCTTACTTCTCTTGTATCGCTAGAGAAACATTTGAAAGCTGTTATTGCAATAGGTGAAGCCGCTGAAGATATCTCCCAGATCTTTAAACAGAAAACTCCTCTGACGACCGCAGAAACAATGGAGGAAGCTGTCAGCTCTGCTCATGCTCAAAGCGAGTCTGGGGACAAAGTGATCCTCTCTCCTGGTTGTGCTTCATTCGATTGGTATGAGAATTATGAAGAACGCGGCGATCACTTTTCTAACTTGGTTAATGAGATGATTTTGGGGAAAGCATGACTGCAATTGACCCCTCTTATCGGCAACCTTTTTATAGGAACCTCTCTAATGCGTTTCGTGAAACGCTGCGTCCTCCTTCGCAAAGAACTAGCCGTAAGAAGCGAAAGGTAGCAAGCACGACAGGACTAAGCAGCCAATCTTGGATCATTGGAATCGTAATAGCGCTTAACGTCATCGGGCTAGCTATGATTCTTTCGGCCGGATCAGTAGTTGCCACCTATGAAGGGCAAGGAACATGGTTCTATTTCAAACGCCAAGGGATCTGGTTTCTCTTAGGGCTCGTAGCGATGGTACTAGTATCAAAAATCGATTACAGAAGAGTCGGTAATCAAGTTAGAGCTATTCTTGTA
The DNA here is from genome assembly GCA_002715405.1 of Acidimicrobiaceae bacterium. Classification (GTDB taxonomy): domain Bacteria; phylum Actinomycetota; class Acidimicrobiia; order Acidimicrobiales; family UBA8592; genus UBA8592. Next base: position 5,402 of record PAZD01000064.1, on the reverse strand, counting down.
GTTACTTTTGTTCTTCTAGTCCTAGTACATGTTCCTGGTTTCGGGGTGCACGCCAACGGAGCTACACGTTGGGTCTCACTCATGGGAATTAATTTTCAGCCCTCTGAATTACTAAAACTAGCGATTCTAATTTATACGGCTAAGCTTCTCTCCGACCGACAATCAGAGCTATCAGAACTCCGAACATTCAATCCGCCTGTTATTATTTTTGTCGCTGCAGCATGTTTAGTTATGGGACAGCCAGACCTTGGAACGATTATCATCGTAGGAGCCTTGATGATCATCGTGATGTTCCTTGGGGGCCTTCCAATACTGCGATTATCTGGATTGGTCGCTGCCGGAGCCGCATTAACCCTAGCTGTAAGTATGGGAGCTGCTTACAGGAGAGCAAGAATTACCGGATTTCTTAATGCTGATAGTGATCCCTTAAATACCGGTTACCAAACATTTCAATCACTAGTAGGTATAGCAAGCGGTGGCTGGATGGGAGTAGGGCCAGGGGCAAGTAGAGCTAAATGGGGGTTTTTGCCATATGCTCACACTGATTTTATATACACTGTGATCGCTGAGGAAATGGGCTTCATCGGTGCTGTCACTGTTCTAGTGCTGTTTATGGGCCTAGCAATATTTGGTATTAGCGCTGCCCTTAAATGCAATGACAAGTTCGGACAACTACTAGCAGCTGGAATTTCGATATGGTTTCTACTGCAAGCATTCATCAATATCGGTACTGTAATTGGAGTACTCCCAGTGACTGGAGTGCCCCTCCCATTCGTATCTTATGGAGGAACATCTTTGTTGGTGGGCATGGCCGCAGTAGGAATTCTTTTAAATATCGACCGGCAGGCCCGTTCATGAAAGAGTGCTTCGCTGTCATCGCAGGAGGTGGAACTGCCGGCCATGTTTATCCCGGCCTAGCTGCGGCAAAAGCACTTGTTTTGAAAGGGCATCCTCGAGATTCAATCCTTTATGTCGGTAGCAATCGCGGCATAGAACAGGATCTTATCCCACCAGAAGGATTCGAACTCGTGGTTCTAGCTGGAGAAGGTATTCCTCGACGCCGACCACTTCTAGCACTAAAAGCTATCTATCAACTCCTTCGAGGAATTATTCAAGGATTTCAACTACTTAGGATCAGAAAGCCAAGGGTAGTGCTCGCTTTAGGAGGCTTTGCATGTTTCCCGATTGCAATATCCGCAGCAATCCTACGAATCCCTGTAGTGGTACACGAACAAAATGCTGTTGCAGGGTTAGCGAATAGAATAGTAAGTCGTTGGGCGCGCCATTCAGCCATTTCCTATGAGGAAACTCTGCTGCGAAACCCTATCCATACGGGTAACCCAGTAAGACAAGAAATAATTGATGTACTCGGATCTGATCGAGAAGAGATAAGAAACGAATTAGGAATACCAAAAGAGAACGTACTGTGTGTGGTTACTGGAGGCTCCCTTGGCGCACACAAAATAAACACAGCCCTAGTAGGTTCTATCCCACATCTTAAAGAAATTGGACCTATCACGATATATCACATTGTGGGCCGGCGTGATTGGGGAGAGGTGTCACCATTTAAGGCCGAACTCACCCAACTTGTTGACTACCGACCAGTCGAATATGAATACGATATGCCAAGCGTCCTGCGGGCTGCTGATCTCGTTATTTCTCGGGCAGGGGGTTCAATCACAGCTGAGATTTCTGCCCTTGGCCTACCAGCTATCCTTATACCCCTTTCAAATGCTCCGGGAGATCACCAAACAGCAAATGCAAACTCGCTGGTCACATCTGGATCAGCTCGATTGCTTAGCGACAGCAACTGCGATAGTACTACCCTTGCAGAACTGATAAAGAGTCTCATCGAGAATCCTCAGGAACTCGAAAAAATGCAGCGATCAGCCCAAAAAAATGATCACAATAATGCTTCAGAATTATTAGCTGATGTCATAGAGAAAGCCGCATTATGAATAGCATGATGCAAAACACCCATGTTGACTTGAACAAACAACTTTCTATCCATATCGTCGGTGTAGGTGGTGCAGGGATGCGAGCTATCGCTCTAGTGCTATCTTGCATGGGTAATTCTGTCTCAGGAAGTGATTTAAAGAATTCGCCTGGGCTAGATCGACTACAAGCTGAGAAAATTGTAGTCACAATTGGACATAGCAGGGAAAATATTGCCCAACCTGATCTCGTTACACGATCTACTGCTGTATCCGATTCCAACATAGAGATAAAGGAAGCGCTGATACGAGGTATTCCGGTCATTAGTAGGGCCGAAATCTTAAGTGCAATATCTAGAACCAAATCGACAGTCTCAGTTGCTGGAACACATGGAAAAACAACTACATCGTCGATGCTTGCGGTACTTCTTGCCCAAGCTCAATTAAGCCCTTCGTTTATTATCGGCGGGGAAGTCAACGAGATAGGCTGCGGCGCTCTTTGGGAAGAGCACTCGGAGATTCTCGTTGTTGAAGCTGATGAGTCTGATGGAACATTTCTCGATCTTGATTCAGATTACGCAATTGTTACTAATCTTGAACCAGATCACCTTGAGTATTACGGCGGTGAGGGTGAATTGCGCTCTGCGTTTCAGTCGTTCTTAGGGAACGTTACGAATAAATCGTTCGTATGCGCCGATGACTCTGGCTTAATGTCAGTGGTAGGTAGCACTGATGTAATTACATATGGCGTAAATTCCAACTCAGACTATTTGATAACGGAGTATGAAGGTTCTCGCTCCGGATCGAAGTTTTCTCTGAGTGCCCCTAATGAAGATCTAGGTGAATTTGTTGTAGCGACACCAGGTATCTACAACGTGAGGAACGCTACTGCGGCTTTAGCTTTCGGGCATCACATCGGAGCAGATATTAACCTTCTACGACAGGGACTGGCCCAATTCGGAGGAGTGGCTCGGAGATTCCATTTCCGAGGTGAAAGAAATGACGTTGCATACATAGACGATTACGCTCATCTCCCAACTGAAGTGAGTTCAGTCCTTCAAGCAGTGAAAGAAGGTGAATGGGGGCGGATTATTTGCGTATTCCAACCTCACCGCTACACAAGAACAAGTGATCTCTGGAAAGACTTTTCGCATTCCTTTGAAGATGCAGATGTTCTTTTTATTACTGATATCTTTTCAGCAGGCGAAGCACCGATACCAGGAGTCTCAGGGCGATTAATAGTCGATGCAGTTAAGGGTGCGTATCCAGAAAAACCAATGATGTATGGTGATCACCGAGAAGAACTTATTGCCCAGATTCGACAAGTGCTTAGCCCGGGTGACGTTTGTCTTACTCTTGGAGCTGGCGATATAACCACACTGCCTAACGAACTTATGTTGGGGGATTAGGATGAGTCGATCTACCTTCTCGTGGGATCAATTCTCTGAAGTCGTTGGAGCATCTTTAACGTCCAGTGTTATCAAACGTGATGTGGGGCTTGGAGAAAAGACAACATACCGTTCCGGTGGCAAATGTCGGGCGTTCATTCGAATTGAAACGGTAGCCGACCTTAGAATCATCGCACAAAAACTAAAAGATTTTCCATATCCTGTTGCTGTGATAGGCAATGGATCGAATCTTTTGATTTCAGATTCCGGGTTTGATGGACTGGTTCTGCGCCTTGGAGATGAATTCAGTTCGATTATGATTAGCGGAGAAACAGTCGTAGTTGGCGGATCAGCGAATCTTCCGGTAGTCGCCAGAAAGTCAGTAGCAGCCGGGCTTACAGGATTCGAATGGGCGGTAGGGGTTCCAGGGACAATGGGCGGCGCTATTCGTATGAATGCTGGCGGTCATGGTTCTGATATGAGCAAATCTGTAGAAAGAGTTGAAGGCGTAAATTTAAAGACAGGAGAATGGTTTTCACTATCTCTCGAAGAATTAGATTTTTCTTATCGGGAATCTTCAATTACCGCAGATCATGTCATCTCCGAAGTTGTTATCAGGTTAGACAAGGGACAGAAAGAAGAGTCTGAGAAGGAATTATCTGAGATAGTTCGCTGGAGAATAGAGAATCAGCCTGGTGGACAAAATGCTGGATCAGTGTTTACGAATCCAATTAATGACTCTGCTGGCCGTTTAATCGAAGCTGCAGGATGTAAGGGCATAAGAATCGGATCAGCGAGCGTTTCTGAGAAGCACGCAAATTTTATTCAAGTTGATCAAGGTGGGAGCTCTGAGGATGTACGTCAGCTAATGGAAAAGGTAAAGAGTTGCGTTTATGAAGAGTTTGGAATTGAACTTATTCCAGAGAATCATTTCCTAGGGTTTGGGTGAGAATATGGATCCGAGAATTCGATCAAGACGGATAGATGTTATGAGAGCAAGAGGAAGACGTCGTCTTCGAGTGCTGCTCATGTTGTTAACAGTTATTTCTTTAGTTACTGGTGGATACTTTCTTTCGAAGAGTTCCCTCTTCGACGTCGACGAGGTAACGGTTAATGGAGCGCTAGGTGCGATGGAGGAGGAGGTCCTAAACGCAGCAAATATAGCAAAGGGTAAACCTCTACTTGAGGTTAATACATCTGTATCAACAAAGCGAGTAGAACAAATACCTTGGGTCAAAGAAGCCCGCATCTCAAGGTCGTTGGGGGGTACAGTTACCATCTCAATATCTACTCGAGATGCTGTTGCAGCCTTTAAGCATGAGCGAGCCTGGGTCATAGTAGATATCGATGGACGGGTGCTCGACAAGGTACCAGTTCTTCCTTACAACATACTTCCAATCGAGCATGATATTGGTGATGTACCAATAGGAGAATGGGTCTCTGAACAGGTAATACCTTCAATCTCGGTAGCTGCAACGATCTCCCCTGAACTACGCGGGGATATCTCTTCAATCACAGGAGATAAGCAACTTGAACTATTGCTCTTTGGCGGTGGAAGGGTCCTTTTCGGTGACACAACTGATGTCGAAGGAAAGGCTCTTGCGGCGGCTACTATCCTTTCGCAAGTAGATCAGAATTCGGTTCTCCATATCGACGTAAGAGCTCCTCTGACTCCTGTGTTGTGTCGTGACCCGAGTTGCTCGTACCCTTCTACATGAAACGTTTGACTAGATAAGGTTTAGCTAAAGATTAAACGTCTTGTATGGCTTTAAGTTCTTAAACACTAAGGAGAAAACAAAAATGAGTAATCCGCACAATTATCTCGCTGTTATTAAAGTGGTAGGAGTTGGTGGTGGAGGTGTCAATGCCGTCAACCGGATGATCGATGCTGGCCTACGAGGGGTTGAATTCCAAGCGATAAATACCGACGCTCAAGCGCTTCTCCTATCTGATGCAGAAGTTAAAATTGATATTGGTAGAGAGTTAACGCGAGGTCTAGGCGCTGGATCTGACCCGGACATAGGTCGACAGGCTGCCGAAGATAACCGTCAAGAAATCGAAGAAGCACTGTCAGGGGCTG
>PAZD01000063.1 GCA_002715405.1 Acidimicrobiaceae bacterium | reverse complement strand
TTTCAGGGCACGCCTTAAAACACAGGTTAGGGCTGCCGCTAGTCACTACATTCCATACGTTAGGAAGAGCAAAAGCTTCTTCCGGAGAACTTGAGTCCCCAGATAGAATAATTAAGGAACAAGATGTAATTGACTGTTCTGAAGTTGTTGTCGCAAACAGTTCTGCAGAAGCGGGTCAGCTACAAGACCTTTATGGTGCATCCCCTGAAAGGATCTCTATCGTCCCCCTTGGCGTGCAACATGCTTTCTTTGCCCCTGGAAATAAAGATGCAGCTAGGTCTGCTTTGGGTTTGGTAAATGGTCCGATTATCACGTATGTAGGGCGTTTACAGCCACTTAAGGGAGTGGAGCTAGCTATTGAAATGTTCTCTACTTTAGAGATTGAAAATGCCACTCTCCTTATCGTTGGCGGAGCAAGTGGTGCGAGCGGCAACAAAGAGATTGCAATGCTAAAGCAACAGGTTAAAAAACTGGGAATAGAGTCACAAGTTCATCTAATCGAACCTCAACCTCATCATATTTTAGGTACCTTCTATCGGGCATCGGATGTTGTGATTGTTCCCAGCAGATCAGAGTCGTTTGGACTAGTTGCACTGGAAGCTGCAGCATGTGGAACTCCAGTTGTAACCGCTGCTGTAGGGGGGCTTCGAGATCTTGTAATCCACGGTGAGACCGGATTTCTAGTAGAACAACGTGATCCAAAGCTCTACGCTTATTACGTTAATAAAATTCTTCAGAATCCTTTGCTTTCGGCAGAAATAGCTATGAGCGCAACTGAGAACGCACAACAATATTCTTGGAGTAAAACATCTGACCAGATTCTCAATATCTACAACTCAGTTACTTCAAAAGCACTTGTTGATTGCAGGTAGCACAATGTCTGAATCTGCTTTCTCTCCGGAAGGACTTTCTGAACTTACCGAAGTTATCAATGGTTGGTTTGATCTTCAACTGAATGCGAAAACTCTAATCCAGTCGGTTGAATATAACGAAGGCGAACGAAGCTGGTTCGTTAGAGTAACAGGAGAAGAAAAAGAAAACTCCATGATTGTATTCACTCTAGGTCAACGGACTCTTCAGTACGAGACATATTTTATGCCTGCACCAGAAGAGAATACATCAGATGTTTTCGAGTACCTTCTTCGCAAAAATCAAAAGTTGTTTGGTGCCTCATTTGGTATCGGGGTAGAAAACGCAATCTATCTAACTGGGCAGATTGGTAATCAGATAATAAACAGCGATACCCTTGATTGGGTGCTGGGAACTCTTTACTCAGCTATTGAGCTATCTTTCAAACCAGCTCTTCGTATAGGTTTTGCAAGCCGTTTTAAGTCAGCTTAGAAGAATAGAATTGAAGAGTTTTTGAGATTTGGCCCATTCGTGTTATTGACCTACTAGTTTTCATGTATGGCAAATCAACTTATGATCGTAGGCGGCGGGAAGATGGGAGAAGCATTAACCGCTGGGCTAGTCAACGCTGAGTGGGCGGAGATAGGTGATATTACAGTCGTAGAACCTATCGGAGAGCGAAGAGAAGCTTTAAAAAAAATCTATAGCGGGCTTCGAGTGGTTGCCGAACCAGAACTAAGTGATGATGTTCTACTAGCTGTGAAACCATCCAATATCCAGCAGGCATGTGAAGAACTTGCTTCCTGTTCACCTAAACGCATTATTTCAATCGCAGCTGGTGTAACAACTACCACGCTTGAAAAGTTACTACCTCCAGAGATTAGCGTCATTAGAGTCATGCCAAATACTCCCGCAATGGTTAATGTTGGAATGTCCGTGTTGTCTGCAGGTTCGTATTCGACAGATGATGATCTTGACTGGGCAAGTTCGATATTTGCGTCTGTCGGGAAAACAACTATTGTCGATGAAGTTCACTTGAATGCTGTCACTGGTCTCAGCGGCTCGGGTCCAGCTTATGTATTTGCTCTTGCAGAAGCGATGATTGCAGCTGGTCTTAATGAAGGGCTGGACAAAGAAACTTCAAATCTTCTTGCAACTCAGACAATTTTGGGGGCAGCCATACTTATGGAAAAGACAAGAGAAACTCCTCGTGAACTTCGCGATGCCGTTACATCTCCAAATGGTACTACTGCGGCAGCCTTATCTATTTTTGAAGACAATTCCTTTTCAGAAATAATTATCGAAGCGATTTCCGCAGCTACTTCCCGATCCGCTGAGCTCGGTTCTTAGTTAATTCTTGCTCTGAATTTTATCTAGGATTTGCACTTTTTTCTGAATGTCCTAAGGTGACGCCGAACCGGTCTTTAAGGAAGATGATGCCCAAGAAATCTGAACAGCCCGCAAGGTTTATGACAGTAGCTGAAGTAGCTGATCTCATGAGGGTGTCTTCGATGACGGTTTATAGGTTGATTAAGGCCGGCGAGATTCGTGCTGCACGTGTTGGCAAGTCGTACAGGATTCGTGAAGACGATGTTGATCAATTTCTCTCAAGCCGATATAACCAAACTGGCTAATTTATTCACAAGGTACCTGTCAAGAATTCTTAGAATCCAAATAGGATTAATTCATGGATAATTTACGGTACCGTACGATAAGTTTCCTCAGCGACTACGGAACCAAAGATGAATTTGTTGGTGTCGTAAAGTCAGTTATTCGAACTCTTTCGCCTGACTCAACCGTTATCGATATAAGTCACGAAGTAAAAGCCCACGATATTAGAGCAGGTGGACTGGCGCTTGCCCGATCCGCACAATATTTGGACCCTGGCGTTGTCCTTGCTGTTGTTGACCCTGGCGTTGGGGGCGCGCGTAAGGGAATTGCCATAGAAGTAAACGGTGGGGACTACATTTTTGTGGGACCCGACAACGGTTTACTAGCTCCTGGCGTTGCGATGCTAGGGGAGTCTTCCAGAGCAGTAGAACTTAATAATCCTGAATTTCATTTACCCTCGCTCTCTTCTACCTTTGCCGGTAGAGATATCTTTGCGCCCGTTTCAGCTCATTTATGTCAGGGAGTTCCGTTCGAAGAGTTAGGAAGCCCGATCCCAGTTCATGCTCTTCAACCAGGATTACTTCCAGTTGGGGGCGTTGATGGAGAAATTGCTACCGCCGAGATACTCTGGGAGGACCGATTTGGAAATCTCCAATTAAATCTTTCTCCCGAAGATATTTCTGGCCTCGGAGAATCTTTTAGTCTGCGATTCGGAGAAACAGTTCGACGGATACAAAAGGTAAGAACATTTGAAGAAATACCAAATTCTGAAATTGGGTTGATCGTAGACTCTAGTGGGCTACTTAGTCTCTCAATGTATGGGCGATCAGCTTCAGAAGAGCTGCAGCTTTACGAAGGGCAGCAGATTGAACTAACACCTATAACGAATGAAACTTCCAGTTCGAGCCCAGTTACCTTAAGAAAGCAACGATGAGGAACGCTACAACTATTGCAGTATTTGTTTTGCTTGCAGTCATTCTTATCGCCTCTGTAACTCAACTATTTTTTCTAGCAAGATAAAAATTCTAATTCGTTGATATCGAACTCCCCTCATCCAGAAAATCGAGGTATGTTGTAGATGGGACGAAAAGATTTCTCAAGATTCCAAAATCAATTTTTTGATTTTGGTTTGGCAGCTTTCTGTAGTCTCGGCGAAGCTATTAATAGTCCATTTGGGCAGGATAAAGTCAAGGATCTCACAGCGTGTCTCTTGTAGTAATAGGAGTAAACAATAGGGCAATGCCACTTGATCTATTCGAGCGGTTTTCTATCGGTGATGATGCTCTTCCTAAAGCGCTATTTGGTGTCCTCTCTAGACGCAATATCAGTGAAGCTGTCATACTTTCAACCTGTAACAGGACAGAAGTCTATGCCTATGCGGAAAAGTTCCATGGGGCCTATCAGGATATTCGTGACTTCCTTGCTGAAACAGCCCAGATTGCTCCAGAGGACTTCAGCGACCATCTCTATGCTCACTATGAAGATGAAGCCATACAGCATCTATTTGCAGTTACTTGCGGGCTTGATTCGGTAATAATTGGAGAAAACGAAGTGCAGCACCAGGTAAAAGTAGCATGGGAGCATGCGAGAGAAGAAGGTACTTGTGGCTCTGTGATTAACGGAGCTTTTCGGAGGGCTCTAGAAGTTGGAAAAAGAGTTAGAACCCAAACAGATATATCCAAAAATACTTCATCGGTAGCTCGGGTATGCGTTGAAATGGCTGAAGATCATCTCGGCAACTTTGTAAATCGAAAAGTTATTGTTGTTGGTGCTGGGGAAGTAGGGCAAGGTGTAGCAACTGCGCTGAAGCAATCACAGGTTGGCCATATTTCTTTCGTCAATCGAAGTTTTGATCGAGCGGCGGAATTGGCGGATATGTTTGAAGGTGACGCCATACCATTCCAAGAGCTTAACGAAACTCTCGTTGCAGCTGATGTACTTTTTGCTTCAACAGCTGCTGATCTTGTGCTGTTTGACCGACTACTTCTTGAGCAAGTTATGGCGAGGAGAAATGGGAGAGATCTTTTAATAGTGGATATTGCCGTCCCTCGTGATGTGGATCCCTCTGTGTCCTCGATCGAAGGCATTACTCTTTTCGATATAGATTCCCTCTGGTCATATCGTGCTCATAATCCTCTTTCAGGTGTTACGGGAGAACGTAACGAAGCTCAAATCATTATTTCAGAAGAGGTAGGGCGTTTTCTTGAACAACAGTCAGCGCGTCAAGTGGCACCTCTGATTGCAGGTTTCCGTAATGGAGCTGAGGAGATTCGTCTGGCTGAACTTAAACGTTTTGAAAATCGACTTGCGGATTTGTCTGATGAGCAACGTGATGCAGTTGAATCTCTTACTCAAGGGATACTGGGTAAGATCTTGCACGAACCTACGGTTGCGATGAACGAGGCTGCCGGCTCTCCACGTGGTGATCGCCTTGCAGAAGCTCTTCGTGAATTATTTAAGATATAGCATTTCAACCAGTAAATTGGGAGAATGAAACTTGTAGCTGCTACGCGAGGTAGCCCATTGGCTCTCTGGCAAACTCGTCATATAGCAGCGCTGTTAAAACCCCTTGATATCGTTGTCGAACCACTGGTTGTTGTCACTTCCGGTGATCGAGATCAATCGGCTCCTATTCATCAAATCGGTGGTAAGGGGGTATTTGCAAAAGAAGTGCAATATGCAGTTTTAGAAAACCGTGCGGACTTTGCGGTGCATTCACTTAAAGACTTACCCTCAACGACTCCTGAAGGTTTAGAGCTAGCAGCAGTTCCTCAGCGAGGTGACCCTAGAGATGCACTCATTGGATGCTTATTTAAAAACCTACCTACAGATGGGCATGTAGCAACAGGTTCAGTTAGAAGGAAAGCGCAATTAGCCTCTCTTCGACCAGACTTAAATTTCCATGAACTTCGGGGGAATATAGAAACTAGATTGTCAAAGGCAGCTAATTATGACGCCATTCTCATTTCGTCGGTGGCATTAGTTAGGTTGGGTCTTAAGCCAGATACTGTAGATATTCTTGATCCTGAATTTATGCTTCCTCAAGTCGGTCAGGGAGCTCTAGGAATCGAAAGCCGATCCGGAGATGATACAACGAACAGTATTTTAAGTCGTATCCAAGATCCAGTTTCACGAGCGGAAGTTGACGCTGAAAGGTCTTTTCTTTCAGCGATAGGAGCGGACTGTTCAAGTCCGATCGCTGCCTACGCAATCCATGAAAATAATCAAATACGGTTGCGTTCACTTGTTGCGAGCGACGACGGACAAGAGATTTTCAATGAAGATAGATACGGGAGTGTTGGATTTGAATTAGGTCAAGTTGCTGCCCGAGCGTTAATAGAAAGTGGGGCAGGGAACTTACTTAATTCCTGAATGAGGAATTATTTGCTTTCTTTGGAAAGGTTTCTAGGAACTATGAAATCCATCAAATACTCTAAAAAAAATCTAGAAGGAAAGAAAATAGTCCTAACTCGGGCAAGTCATCAGGCGGAAGAATTCTCGGAAGAACTAAAGAAGTGTGGGGCAATTCCTATAGAAATTCCAACAATTAAAATTGTCCCACCATTAGATGAAGGTGAAAAGCTTCGAGCTGCGATATCACGTTTAAACGATTATGAGTGGATAATTTTTACTTCCGCTAACGGTGTAGATCAATTTATGTCTTCGCTCCATGGGATAGAGAAACTGGAAGAAATCCGTATCGCTGCCATAGGGGCAGGGACGCAAAGAAAACTCGCCCAGTTCCAAGTATCTGTTGATTTGGTTCCAGAGAATTATGTGGCTGAAGGACTTTTAAATATATTTCCAGAACCCCGAACTGAGAATCGGGTCCTATTACCGCGTGCCTCAAAAGGACGAAGTATTCTTCCAGATTCGTTGACAAAGCTAGGGTGGGTTGTTGACGATATTCCGATATATCGAACAGTGGCCCCAGAGGCTGAAGAAGGATCAATTCAATTACTAGATTTGGCTGATGTGATTGTTTTCACTTCTTCATCTACTGTGAAGAATTTTTTGACAATGTTCGGGCAACAATATCTTCCACAAGTAGTTGTTTCAATTGGACCTGTTACAAGTAAGACAATTATTGAAAGTGGTTTTAAACCAACTCTTGAAGCTTCTTCTAGTTCAATTCAGGGGATTATTGAATCTCTAACAAGCTATTATTCTAATAAGTAGCTCCAACACTGTATCTTCGAATATTTTACTCACGTTTGGCCCGCGGCCCTTCGAACGGGCTTAACTGACTTGTAGACTGAACCTTGTGTCTTTCCCTGATAAAAGATTACGGCGGTTGCGAAGAACGCCGGCCCTACGACGTCTAGTAGCTGAAACTAGTCTAAGTATCGATGATTTAGTCGCGCCGTTATTCATTCGTGAAGGCATCGAGAGCCCTGTTCCTATCTCCTCCCTTAGTGGCGTAGTCCAACACTCACGTCAATCTCTGATTAAGGAAGTAGAAGAGCTGAATTCAATTGGTATTCCAGGAGTAATTCTCTTTGGTGTCCCAGAACATAAAGACGCTGAGGGTTCTGAAGCTTGGAACGATGAGGGTATTGTTCAGTTGGCTCTTCGGGATTGTCGGGATGCGATTGGAGAAGAAATGGTTCTTATCGCTGACCTTTGTATTGATGAATACACCGACCATGGACATTGTGGTGTTATTCGAAAAGATGGATCAGTTGACAATGATGAGACGATACAGATATACGGAAAGATTGCCCAAGCCCAAGCTCAAGCAGGTGCAGATATCGTCGCACCAAGTGGGATGATGGACGGGCAGGTTCGAGCGATTAGATCCGCTCTCGATGAAGGCCACTTTGAGGAAGTTCCTATTCTTGCGTATTCCGCAAAATATGCCTCTGGTTTATATGGCCCATTCCGTGATGCGGTTGATGTCACTATTACCGATGGTGGTGATCGAAAGAGCTATCAACAGGATTGGCGGAATGGACGTGAAGCCCTTGCTGAAATTAGAGCCGATATCGAGGAGGGTGCGGACATGATCATGATTAAGCCGTCTATTCCTTACCTTGACGTTTTATCCGAGGCTAGAAAGGTCACTGACTTGCCAATAGCTGCGTATCATGTTTCCGGTGAATATGCGATGATTAAGGCTGCCGCTGAACAGAATTTGATAGATGGTAGTGCTGTTGCTTTAGAACAACTAACTGCGATAAAACGCGCAGGTGCAGATTTTATTTTGACTTATTTAGCTCGAGAAATTGCTGAAGTGCTGTGAGTGGGGATCTCTTCTCACGAGCTCAGCAAGTTATTCCCGGTGGGGTAAATTCTCCTGTTAGGTCTTTTAGGTCAGTTGGCGGTACTCCTTATTTTGTTTCTCGGGCTGAAGGCCCCCATATCTGGGATAGCGAAGGAAAGCGATATATCGATTACGTCATGAGCTATGGCCCTGCCATAGCGGGACATTGCCCTCCTCAGATTATTGACGCTATTCAGCAAGCTTCTGGTAATGGAACGTCATATGGCGCTCCCACTTTTGCTGAAATAGAAATAGCCGAAGAAATATCTTCCAGAGTTGATGGTGTAGACATGGTGCGTCTTGTTTCAAGTGGAACTGAAGCAACTATGACTGCTGTAAGGCTCGCAAGGGGAGTTACGAGACGGGATAAAATAATCAAGTTCTCCGGACATTACCATGGTCATGCGGATGCCCTACTTGCAGCTGGTGGGAGTGGTGTCGCAAATCAGGGAATATCTGGATCTTTAGGAGTTCCCGCTAACGCAGTTGCAGATACGATTGTCACCCCTTGGAATCAAATTCCTGAGCTTGATGAGTCAATAGCAGCACTAATACTTGAACCTCTTCCTGCCAATATGGGAGTGGTTCCTCCAAAAGAAAACTTTTTACAGGAACTACGAACCGCTTGTGATAGGTATGGAGTTCTGCTTATTTTTGATGAGGTAATTACAGGGTTTCGTATGGCTATGGGAGGTGCATCCCAGTGGTATGGGGTTAAACCTGACCTCTGGTGTTTTGGAAAAGTAATTGGTGGTGGGCTACCAATGGGTGCCTACGGCGGGGCACTGGAGGTAATGAGTCAGGTCGCCCCTCTTGGTGGTATCTATCAAGCAGGCACCTTGTCTGGAAATCCGATAGCGACAGCAGCTGGTCTTGCCCAACTTCGACTCCTTAATCCTGACTCATATGAGAGTTTGGAGAGAACTGCTCGGCGTCTGGCTGATGGATTGTTAAATGTCTTTGAAGAGATAGGTATTGATGCGACTATCCCACGAGTGGGACCCCTATTGAGTATTTTTTTTACCGATGAGCAACCCACTGACTTTGATGAAGCTCAGGAGGCTGCAGAGAATGGTGTTTATCCAGAGTTTTTTCATAAAATGTTAGAACGTGGTGTCGCTTTAGCACCTGGTCCTTATGAGGCCTTATTTCCAAGCCTTGCTCACACTGAAGAAATTATTGATCAAACCATTGGAATTGCTCATGACGTTGCTACGAAAATGGACAAACGCTAATTAATGGTTCGGAGGATTTAAAGATTTCGCCTCATTTGGTATCTAGCGATCAGTGAAGCGGTTGATGAATCATGATCTTTGTTTGTTCCAGCTGAGGTAAGGTCATCTAAAACATCGTTCACAATAGATTTTCCAAGTTCGACTCCCCACTGGTCAAAACTGTTGATTTGCCATACAGCACCCATCGTGAAAACTTTATGCTCATAGAGAGCAATAAGTTGGCCAAGAGTCAACGGGTCTAAACGGTCGCCCAAGATAGTAGTGCTTGGTCGGTTACCACCCAGAGAAGTATTTGGGTTATCCGTTTTCGACCCTATTGCTAGCGCTTGACTTTGCGCGAAGCAATTAGCTAGAAGAATTTCATGTTGTTTTCGAATTGTGTCTTGACTTAAGCTATTTGAGGGTTGGGTGGGATCGCAAAACGCTATGAAATCAATGGGGACAATAGTTGTCCCTTGATGGAAAAGTTGGAAGAAAGAATGTTGGGCATCTGTTCCTACTCCACCCAAAACAACTGGACTTGTTTCAAGATTTACCCTGTTGCCTTCTTGATCAATATTTTTGCCATTGCTCTCCATTTCAAGCTGTTCGAGGTATGAGGGAAAGTGTTCAAAACTTTTCGAATACGGAATCACAGCTTGGTTAGGAAAACCGAAGAAATTTCTATTCCAAATAGCAATCAACCCCATCAGTGCAGGCATATTCTGAGTTATCTCTGATGTTCGAAAATGTTCATCCATCATCTGGCAGCCATCAAGCAGTTTTCTAAAATTATCTGGCCCGATAGCAATCATGACTGCGAGACTTGCTGATGAAGATACCGAAAATCTTCCCCCGACCCAATCCCAAGTTGAGAAAATATTTTCAGGTTTAAATCCGAATTTTTCTGCTTCTTTAGTATTTGCAGTTACCGCAACGAAGTGCTGGTAGATAGCATTCGTATTTTCGCCAAGAGTTTTTTCGATCCATGTAAGAGCTGTCTGAGCGTTCATAGATGTCTCAGAAGTGGTAAAGGACTTCGAGTTAATGATGAAGAGGGTCGTTTCAGGGTCGAGGGAATGAAGGTTCGTATTGATATCTGTGGGATCTATATTCGAAACGAAACGGCAATCGATTTCGTTGAGGGAATATGGCTGGAGTGCTTTATATGCCATGTATGGACCGAGGTGTGATCCACCGATACCAATATTCACGACTGATGTTATTGGTTTACCTGTCGCTCCCAACCATTTCTTGTTTCTTACTTTCATAGCAAATTCAAAGGTTCTTTCATTCATGCCATGAATTAGCGGAACTACGTTCTGTTCTTTTGCTTCGACTATGGATTCGGGTGGCATTCGAAGGGCTGGATGCAGGGCAGGCCTATTTTCTGATGTGTTTACTATTTCCCCAGCAAATAACGCATCAATTTTCGCGTTCAGATTCATATGTTCGGCTAGATCAGCAAGTAAATTAACTGTTTCTTCTGTAATTAGCTGCTTGGAGAAGTCAGCAAAGAGATTATCTGCTTCAATTGAAAGAAATCTGACTCGATCGGCGTCAGAAAGAAGCTCTTGAAGAGAATTCTCCTTTATGAAAGAGCAGTGCTTTTCAAGTTCTTTCCACTGAGAGGTTTGTGTTGGATCGACCACAATTACCATGATCGCACGAAAATTCAGCCAGCGGCTTCTTCTAAGGTCTCTTCGTACAACATTTCAGCTTCGGGGTTAGTTTCTAGGAACTCTGCAAAGCTACTAGCAATTGACTGAGGTGAAATTCCAGACTCCCAAACAGGAAGAGCTCCTGACTCCGCCCATATTACATAAGCTTCAAGACTCTCTGGATCTTGGAGGCCATGAGTAACTCTCTCATACAGAACTACCTCTAAAATTTGAAGTGACCCTAGCGATGCGAATCCAGGCATAACTCCTTGATCTTGAGAGATGCGCTGCCCACCTTCACGTTCAGGATTGCCGTAGGGAGTCCCAGATGCCGATGATCCATTGACTACCCATGCAATATGGCTCTCAACATCAGGGAAAGTTTTCAGCACTTCTCCTTCATTTAGTTGGTATCCGACTCCACCTCCACCGCCAGCCCCATGGCAAGCAGAGCACTGGCTGTAGATCTCACCCCCAGCAGCAATTGGTCCTACTTCATTCGAGGTAGGTTCCTCAAGAGTTCCCCAAATCATGAATGCCCAGATTGGGAGGAATAATGCGACAGGCGCCATCCATACTGGAATCTTTTTACGATTTTTAGCAGCTTCAACCCAAGGAGCTAAGGGTTTTGGTGGTTCAACTTTTTCTATTTCAGCTTCAGGAGTCTCGCTAACAGCAGGAACATTTTCTTCACTACCTGCAGATGACTCGACAACTGCTGTGGATTGTTCGCTTGGTTCAACACTAGTACCTTGAAATCGAGCTCTAGCTTCGCGAGATCGTTCAAGGAGGTAGTCAGGTATCTCAACCACAAATGCTCCCAAAATCAATATCAAATCTTACATTTAAGGTAAATGGCAAAGAATTAAAATTCACGCAAACTCTTGTATGCACGGGCACACAAACCTTTCAAATGATTTAGGGTTGTACATATCAACAGAGAACCTGGATTTCCAAACTGCTGTGCTGATTATTCTCTAGAATAGTCACTAAAACTAGCAGTTAGCATAGTCGAGGTTGTGCCTTTTCCCCTGTTCTTTCTGGTACAAGATCTCGATCAAAACTATTTTGGAGCTTCTTTTCATGAATTTTTTCCAAAATAATGAGCTGAAAAATTATATGAGACAATGAATTTACTTTTATCTCGAAACTATTAAAAAGGAAAGTTAAATCAGGTGATTCACCCTTTTACTCTTTAAGGGTGCGACGATGTGTAGACAGCCAATTTGACGTGGTAAAAATAAGGATATGATTCAATGCTTGAAGGAGCAAAGATTCGCTTGTGTAATGCTCACAGAGGGAAGTAAAAGTGGCTCAACGAAGGCCAATTGATGTAGCAGTAACAAAATTTTACGGTGCGATGCTTGTATCGACCGTTGGTATATTTGCCGTTGTCGCAGTGTGGGTTGGATTGACGAGAAACGCGAACGGAAGGCAGTTTCCCTACCTCAACACGGCATTCGTTTTAAGCTGGATCATTTCTGTGGTTTTGATTGCCGGAATTTTGGAATATGCCCGTCGTCGACCAGTAGATGCTCAGTTGAGCTGGGGTGAAGCAAATGTATGGGCGTTCTATGTTTTTCTGCTCCTATTCTGGATTTACGGAGTGGTACCTCATCAGTGGTTAACCTTTGCTAGCAATGACTTGTCATGGCGGGCTGACCGTGAGCTTATAGGTCCAACTGGATTAGGGTTCACTAATGGCGAAGGGATCATTCAATGGGCATTACCGTTCAAATTAAATTACCTTGTTGTAGGCGATTTAATCGTCGTTGTTATTTATGG
Source organism: Acidimicrobiaceae bacterium (assembly GCA_002715405.1). Lineage (GTDB taxonomy): Bacteria > Actinomycetota > Acidimicrobiia > Acidimicrobiales > UBA8592 > UBA8592. Next base: position 4,626 of record PAZD01000063.1, on the reverse strand, counting down.
AATTGGACTAGTCGCTAATGTCGCGCTCTGGTCAATATGGCAAAATCGCGGTAAGGAAGCACCTCCAGAAATCGAGACATCCACTTATGGCCGGCCAATTCTTCGAGAGGGGTCTTCATAATGGGAGTAACTGATGCTAATCCTCCACTGCCAGAGTTTCGGGACGATTATGTTCTCCAAGAAGTAGATGCTGAATGGCTATCTAAAGCGGTAAAACCAAAACAATTCATCCATATAGATCAGTCCGAGTGCATTATGTGTGAAGGCTGTGTAGATATTTGCCCATGGAAATGTATTCACATGGTTAGACCGGAAGCAATTTCCGAAGCCGTTGGAACTGAACTCCCTGGTTCGGACCCATCAGATCATGTGATCTTCACCATCGATGATGATGTATGTACACGGTGTGCATTATGTGTCGATAGATGTCCAACTGGAGTCATTATTCTTGGTAAATTAGACGATCCCCCTGCCGATGGTGATACTCATCAGAGGATGCCAACCCATGGCTATGGATATGGAATGCGATTGGGGTAGCAATGCTAGATATTCGAATTCTGCAAGTAGATGAGATAGGGAATTAAAGTGCCGAAGCAGTCAATAGGTGAACAAATGAAATCCTCGCAGGCGTGGAACTCTATTTTCCGACCAGGCTCAATTTTCCGTAAAGGGTATTCGGATAGTCCGAGGAATCGCTCATATGTGGTGATGAACAGTTTGATATATCACCTTCATCCCGTGAAGGTGAAACGCCACGCTGTCAAAGTGAGTTATACCCTCTGTTTGGGTGGATTAAGTTTCTTTCTATTTATCCTCCTTACAGTTACCGGTATCTTCTTGATGTTTTTCTATCGTCCTACAGCAGCGCAGGCTTGGGACGATATCTATACGCTCCAAACGTCAGTGACCTTTGGGCTCCTCGTACGAAATATGCATCGCTGGGCTGCCCACCTAATGGTACTTACCGTGTTCTTGCACATGGCACGCGTCTTCTACCATGGTGCATATAAAGCTCCGCGGGAATTCAACTGGGTTATAGGAGTTATTCTCCTGACTCTAACTCTTCTTCTATCCTTCACGGGATATTTGCTTCCATGGGACCAGCTAGCTTTATGGGCGGTAACTGTCGGAACCAATATGATGGGGTATACCCCTGTTTTCGGTGACCAAGTACGTTTTGTTTTACTTGGAGGTGTGGAGATAGGCACCGATACCCTCCTCAGATGGTACGTACTTCATGTTTTGATGCTGCCATTCGTAGCAGTCATCTTCATGGCTATTCATTTTTGGCGAGTACGAAAAGATGGAGGTATCTCTGGTCCTCTCTAGGACTTAGGAAAAATTATTATGGCTGAAATCCCTGATCATCTCTTGAAAAGAGCCCAAGAGGCTCGAGAACGCCTTGATGGTGGCGACGAGGGTGCTGCAACGGCGACCGAAGAAGCACCTGAAAGCAAGATCCCAGACCATTTGCTAGAACGAACCGTTGCGGCAAAGAATCGTGAACCAGTCTCCGCGTCTGCAGCTTCAGCGCCAGTCGCAGGTTCCCCTTCTCCACCTCCTGCTGGAACAGGACCAGGCGGAAACACCCAGAGACTCCTTACAGTCGTAAAGTCAGGATCAATCCAAGACGTCAAACTTAAACCCGTCGATAAGGTACATGTATGGCCTCATCTTTTAGTGGTTGAATTTGTTGCTGCGCTAGCTATCACTGCCTTTACAACCATCTTCTCTATCTTTGTCAATGCGCCTTTGTTAGAATTAGCGAATTTTAATCAAACGCCGAACCCGTCTAAAGCACCGTGGTATTTCCTAGGCTTACAAGAACTTCTTACTATGTTCCATCCAATGGTCGCTGGCGTAACGATACCTGGACTGGCACTTTTTCTATTGATACTGGCCCCGTATATAGACAAAAATCCGTCAAATAAACCTGAGGATCGTAAGTTCGCTATTGCCCTTATGACGGTTCACCTGATGTTCTGGGGTGTACTAGTTATGATCGGTTCCTTTTTCAGAGGACCAGGATTTAACTTCATATTCCCTTGGGCAGATGGACTTTTCTTCGAACTATGAGTAGACGTTTCTCCACTGCTGCGACGATAGCCACTTTACGGCCGATGATTCATAGGGGATTTTCGTGGTAGTCCTATCATTTGCTATACCTGCTGTCGTCTTTCTTGCCGCTGCACTTGTTTTCGCAGCATCCCGCCGTAATGAAGCTGCAAAGGCTGAAGGCCACTTAAGTAAAGAAACCCTCCAACGCGATGTAAGTGCTGATAAATCTGACTCAGATGACACTATGCCAGCGCAGGTTACGGGCAAAGAAGTTGAGCGAGCAGCGGTTATTGAACGTCAAGGAGGGAAAGAACTGGTTGTCCAAGAACAAGCAGTTCCAGTCCCATGGGTTGCTCCCGATGAGGAAACAGTTGGAATAGCTCGGAGGCAGTTCCTGAACCGAAGCATTGTAGGGCTAATGGGAATATCACTAAGTAGCTTTGGTGCAGCTTGTATCGCTTTTCTTTATGGTGGTGGTGGTGGAGGAGGATTCGGATCCAAAATTACAGTAGGAAATGTAACTGATATTCAAGCTCGGATTGATGCTGCAAATGGTTTTCTATATGTTCCCGAAGGACGTATGTGGGTTACGAAATATCCTGCTGGTTCAGTTAAGAAAGCCGAAGCTACCTATTCCGGACCCGAACTTGCAGGTATGCGATCTGGCTTAGTGGCTCTTTATCAAAAATGCCCACACTTAGGTTGTCGAGTCCCAGAATGCCAGACTTCTCAATGGTTTGAGTGCCCGTGCCATGGATCGCAATACAGCAGAGTAGGAGAAAAATGCGGCGGACCAGCCCCCAGAGGGATGGATCGTTTTGCTATGGAAGTAAAAGATGGTGTCTTCATCGTAGATACCGGAACGATTATTCAGGGTCCACCAATTGGTGTTAATACCACAGGACAAGAAGCTGAAGGGCCTAACTGTATAAGTGAATCCTCACACTAATGAGCACAGATGAGAGATATAGAAATATTTAAAAAATGATCATTTTAGCCGCATCGACACAACGAACTATAGGACTTGTAATCGCTCTAACCGTAGCGACTGGATTTGCTGTTTATGTGCTCTTCAACCTCTCTAAAGGTCGAAAGGAAATTGGTGCAGAGATTGAACTAGCACCAAACCGAAAGCCTTATTATGACGACGATACGCTCGAAACTAGACGCTTGGATATAGCACTTGCCGGAGGAGTTGCAGTTCTTATTATTATCGCTCTTGCCCTCCCTTTGTATTGGCTTGGGGAGCCAGGTCGACAACAAGGATTCGATGAGTTCACAGAAACAGTGTTCGCAAGTCGAGGCGGTGAAGCCTATGAAGAACTTTGCGCTCAGTGCCATGGAGCCGGAGGTGTAGGTGGTCAAGCAGCGTTCACGGTGCTAGATGAGCAAGGTCGATATATTGCTAGCGTTAATTGGACTGCTCCAGCACTGAATAATATTATGTACCGGTTTAGCATTGAAGAAGTGACGCACATTTTGAACTATGGAAGACCCCAGTCTCCAATGCCAGCTTGGGGTGCTCCTGGTGGTGGGCCACTTACGTCCCAACAACTCGAAACAATCGTTGAATATTTAAGCGTAATCCAGTTGACACCAGAACAAATGGCTGAGGAAGTTCAGGAAGGTCTCAGGGAAAGTGTTCTACTTGAGGTCCGAAACCAAAATTCTGGAGCGTCAGAATCTGAACTTCAAGAAGCATTTAACCTCCTTTATACCGGTCTGGGTGACGCAATTAATATAGAAGCAGCTCTTCAGCAGGATGCAGAAGCAGATGCCAGCGATATTGAAGAAGCTGAAGATGCAGTTGAGCTTCTACTGGATGAGTACCTAGTGGAACTTGCAACTTTAAATGCGCAAAAGTATGGGGAATATCTCTTTAATAATCCCGCAGGAGCAGGTTCCTATGCATGCGCCCGCTGCCATACAGCTGGCTCATCGTGGAATGCTAATGAAATCTTGCAAGCGAATCCATCACTAGTAGGTCTTGTGAATCCTGAAGTCCCCGGCGGTGGAGGTTTTGGTCCATCACTTATTGGAGTTGAGTCCCAATTCACTTCCGCTACCTCTCAGTCCCAGTTTATTTCTCAGGGATGTGAGGCAAATCTCCAATACGGAATGAATGGGGTTTGTGAACCATCTGGCCAAATGCCAGGTTTTGGTTATAACGCAACAGATTTAGAAGGTTCCACACTTTCGCTCGAACAAATTGATGCCATAGTTGAATATGAAAGGGCTCTACGATGATCACAAGATTCGCCCTTTTGCCGGTAATAGCAGGTATAGGTTGGGAACCAGAAATTCGAGGTGCATTAACTGTTTTGGTTGGTTCCTTGGTGTTATTTGGATCTGTTTGGCTGATATTGAATACGAATCTCGGAAACCGCCTTGGAACTCTAGTAGCACTTGCCGGATTCTTTGGTTGGATGTTCATTATGGGAATTGTCTGGTGGATCTATGGAATTGGCCTTCAAGGAGATAGACCTACTTGGGAACCAAGAGAAATTATTTTTGGAGACCCGAGTGAGTCGGAAAGCAATGTAGCAGAACTTGGGTCAGATAATATTA
>PAZD01000062.1 GCA_002715405.1 Acidimicrobiaceae bacterium | reverse complement strand
TATTATTTTTTAAATTACAAACATATAAATGATATGAAGAATTATTAAATTTATTTATTGATGGAAGAATTAAATTATGATCATTTAAATATTTATTGTAGTAATTAAATATTTTTTTTCTTTTATCAATAAATTTATTTATTCTTTTTAATTGAGAAATTCCTAATGAAGCATTAATATCTGGCATATGAAAATTATGTCCTAAGAAATGCTGTTCATAATAAAATTTTTCATTAGTTTTTTTTTTTAAATATCTTGAATCTCTCTCAATTCCATTATTTCTATATAATCTTAATTTGTGATCAAAATTAAAATTATTACTAAATGCAATACCTCCTTCACCTGTAGTAATTGTTTTTACAGGATGAAAACTTGAAACAACAATATCCGACCACTTGCATGATCCTACTAGTTGTTTTTTTCTTGATGCCCCAAGTGAATGAGAGGCATCCTCAATGATTTTAAAACCATATTTTTTTGACATATTAAATATTTTTTCCTGTTCGGGTGGTTGGCCACCATAGTGCACTGTAATTATTACTTTTGGTAATTTATTTTTTTTTTTCGCACTAATAAGTTTTTCCTCTAAACTAGACACACAAATATTTTTATATTTTTTTTCTATATCAACAAAATCTATTTCTGCAGAAAAATGTAATGCACATGAAGCAGTAGATACGAATGTATTTGGGACCGTCCAAACTAAGTCATTTTTTTTTAAACCTAAAGCAAAACATGATGCAGTTAAAGCACTACTAGCGCTGTTAAAGCTAACGGCAAACTTTGAATTTACGAAATATGAAATTTTTTTTTCAAACTCAATTGATAAATTGCCCCTTGTAATCAAATCTTTTTTTAAGGCTTTTGTAACAGATTTAATATCAGATAATGATATTGACTGTTTGTTATAATAAAGCATTTATTAAGTTATAAGTTTTCTTAAACTTTTAATACTTAAAATCTGTTTGTTATTATCAGAAGAATATTCAAAATTTTCTCTGACTTTTTTTCCTTTTTCATTTTCTTTACTTAGTAAATAATTTATATTTCCATCAAAGAATTCAATACCAGGAGTAACAACAAAATAATTTTTGAATTCTATTGTATTAAATGACATTTCTTTTGAACACAAAGTTTCATTTAATTTTTCACCAGGTCTTTTTCCAATCAGTTTAATGTTAATTTTTTTATCAATTGCTTTACAGACATCATAGACTTTTGAAGAAGGAATCTTTGGCACAAAAACTTCTCCACCCCTCATTAACTTAAGACATCTCAAAACAAATACTGCGCTTTGATCCAGTGTGATCCAAAATCTTGTCATTTTTTTATCTGTTAATGGTAAGTGTTTTGCTCCATTTTTTAATAATTCTTTAAAATAAGGTATTACAGAACCTCTTGAATTTATAACATTTCCATATCTTACAACTGAAAATCTAGTGAGTTTATTGCTGTACATATTGTTAGCCGCTACTACAAGTTTATCAGCTGCAAGTTTTGTTGCTCCATACAAATTAATTGGGTTTACAGCTTTATCAGTCGATAAAGAAATAAATTTTTTAACATTATTTTTTTGTGATGCCTTTATGAGATTATTTGTTCCGTGTATATTAGTATTAATGCATTCTGTTGGATTATATTCAGAGGTATCAACTTGTTTCATGGCTGCAGCGTGAAAAACATAATCAACTCCTTGCAATGCAATTTCCAGTCTATCTTCGTCTCTTATATCTCCAATAAAAAATCGCAAATATTTTTTTTTTGAATTGAGTTCATCTTTCATTTGCATTTGTTTTAATTCGTCTCTTGAATAAATAATTAATTTTTTTGGCTTAAAATTTTTAATTATATAATTAACAAACATTTTTCCAAAAGAACCTGTGCCACCTGAAACAAATATACAACTATTATTGATCATACTTTAATTCTTATATATAAATTTATAAATTTTTATAATCATTAATTAAATTTTCTAAATTGATATAGTTTAGTTTTTTAAAATCAAGAACAAATTTTTCTTTGAAAAAATATTTATCCATTTTATTTTTGAGAAAGCTTCTAATATTGATATTGCTAATAATTATTTTAAATATTTTTCTTAATATATTTTTTTTTTCTTCCTTTTTTAGTATAATATTTTCTTTTATATTATTACTGAAATTATTTTGTCTCTTAATTTTTATTAATACTTCATGATATCTTGAAGAGTTTAATGAATATCCTAATTTATTTAATATTTTTTGAGTAGACAAAAGTATAGAAACAGATTTTTTTGAAAAACCTCTATTAAGTGATTTGGCAGAATTTTTATAATCATTTTTATTAATTAAAGCAGAATCAATTTCAAAATATTTTTTTAAAAAACTATTATCTATAATTTCCTCAAACTTAATAGTAATGACTTGATCAAATCTATCTTTATAAATTTTAATAATTTTTGATAAATTATAATCGTCAAGAGAAAACCATGGACTAGAAAAATTTTTTGAATAAACATTTTTTTCTAAAAAAAAAAATTCTGGTTCTGTTATATGACTCTTTAAAACTTGATTATAAACAGAAGATAAATATTCAACAGGATGTCGAATTGTAATAACAATTTTACAATCCTTACCAAATGCAACTAGATTTTTATCTGCATATTCTTCAATTTTTGTGAAAGTTGGAAAATTACATAATAAATTTTCATTACTAACTAAAATTTTATCAGGTAAATTAATTTTTGATACTTGATCATTAAAGTACATACTAATAACATGATTTTTAACTTTTTCACTAATCTCTTCATTAAATTTTCCATAATTAATATTTTTAATTTTACAAATCGATGGGAAAATATTATTTTGTAAAAATGTTGTACCAGTTTTTGGTAAACCAATATGTATAATTTTCATATTTTTCTATTTTTTAAATATTGCAAGAGAATTATTATATATATTAAAAATTCTGTCACAATCTTCTAATGTGTGCAAATCGTGGCTAATTATTATAATTGTCTTTTTATTTTTTAAATTTTTTATAATTTTGAAAAATTCTTTTTCTGTGTTTTTATCTAGAGAACTTGTGGCTTCATCCAAAAATAAGACTTCTGGATTATTGTAAAGAGCTCTTGCAATTTCAATTCTTTTTCTTTGACCTTCTGATAACTGAATGCCTCTTTCTCCTACTTTTGTTTCAATTCCATCTTTTAAAGTTTTTATAAATTCATCTAATTGAGCCTCATTGACACAAATATTAATTCTTTGATTGTTTATCTCATTATAAGGTATTCCCAAAGCAATATTTGAAGCTATAGTCCCATCCTCCAGATAATTTTTTTGTGTTACATAGCCTATTTGGTTTCGCCATTCTCTCAAATTTTCAAAAATATCTTTCCCATCAATTAAAATTTTTCCAGAAGATGGTTTCAAAAAACCCATTAACAGTTCTATTAAAGTTGATTTCCCTGATCCACTTTCTCCAATAAAACCTATCATTTCTCCTTTTTGTATTTCTAAATTTATATTTTCTAATATTTTTCTTGGTCGACTTTTATAAGTAAATGACAATTGTTTTATTGCAATTTGCCCTTTAAATTGAATTTTTTCATCAGTTATTTTTTCATTTTCACTTGGTATTTCTGTTAGATCATTAAAAACTTTAACTACAGAAAAACGACTAGCTCTTAAATTATTAAAATTTGATAAAATTTTTGCAAATGAAGGAAATAATCTAAACATAGCAACAGAAAATAATCCGATAGAATATATCAATTCATTATAGTTTTTTGTTTTCAAAATGATTAAGAAAATAATTATAGATAAACAAAGGACCAAAAAAAACTCTAAAAAATGTCTTTGAGCAGAGCCAATGAAACCTATTTTTGCAATCAAAGAAAATGAATTTTTATTAAAGAAATAAAATTTTTTTATTATATTTTGTGTTATACCTAAAATTTTAATTTGTTTAAAACCTTCAATTATTTGATTAATTATTTTAATTCTTTCTCCCTCAAATTCTACTCTCTTAATTCCATAATTTAATAATTTTTTTTTTTGATAAACTGTACATAGTGAAAATAAGTAAAGAAAATATTAATAAAGTAAATAATGAGTTTAAAGGCTGTTGAGATATTAAAATAAAAAAAACACCAATAAATATAAAAAATTCAACTAATAATATAATCATAGACATTATAGTTGATGAAAAATGGCTTACATCTGAAGTAATATTTCTTACTAATTCAGAAGAATTTTTATTAAAATAATATTCTAATTCTACATTTGAATATTTTTTTAATAATTCGAATGATAAATAAGATTGAATTTGTGACTTATAATTTAACAATAAAAAAGAGTAATAACTTAGAAAAATAAATTTAATAAAAAAGGTTATAACAATAATTCCGCATCCACCTATAATTAATTTTATTCTAAATAATTTTTCACTCTCTAAATCAAAGTTTTTAAAATCATAAATTGAAAAAAAACTAATGAATTTTGCTAAATTAGGCATTGATGTTGCAAATTGATCGTCGGTTAAAATTTTTAATAATGGAAGTAAGACACCAATACCCAGCATCTCAATAATGAAAACAAATATAGAAAAAAACAAAATCAAATATGTTTTATTTTTTAATGATGGCGATAAAACATCAAAAATTTCTCTTAACTTCACCATGGAATAAAGTATTGCTTTCGATTATAAAGATTTATAATTATGTTGAAATTTATTATCATTTAAAATGATCATTATCAAAAAAATATTATCTATGATATTGAAAAATGGTCTGTTTTATACTTTAAATCACATTAGTTTAAGAATTAAAGATAAAATATATTCTGACTACTTAAACAGAAACTTAATTAAAAATTCTCAAAATATAAAATGTCCATTAATTTTAATAACACAAATTCAAAGATCTGGAGGAACTCTATTAAGTCAATTGTTTGATGGACATCCAGAGATATATGCTTATCCAAATGAATTAACAATTTGGGAACCAAAATGGCAATTAAATTTTCTAGAAAATAATTTTAATAAAATCAATAATAATTATGTAAAATATTTTGCATTAAACTCAGAATATAGTAAAGAGTCTAAATCCAAGTGGAATAAAACATATCCATTTTACTTTAATTTAATTGCACAAATAAAAATTTTTAAAAAATATTCTTTAAAAAAAAAATCACAAAGAAAAATATTAAACGCATATTTTTCGAGTTTTTTTTCAGCCTGGATTAATTATAAAAATAATTCTAAAAATAAAAAATACATTTCTGCATTCATACCAAGAGTAAATTTGAATAAAAAAAGTCTCGAATACTTTTTTAGAAATTATCCTGATGGTAAATTGATAACAATTGTTAGAGATCCATTAGATTGGTTGGCATCCGCTAAAATACATGACCCAAAAAATTATTCTAACTTTGAAAATGCATTAAATTTATGGAAAAAGTCCACATTAGCCTCTTTAAAATTAGCAAAGCAAAATAAAGTGATTGCAGTTGCCTTTTATGATCTTATCAAAAATACAGATAAAGTTATTAAAAAAATTTGTATAAAATTAAATTTAAAGCATGATAAAATTCTTTTACAGCCAACCTTTAACAATGATCCGATTATGTCTGACTCAAGTTTTAAATCAGTTGAAGGAAAAATTGATAAAAAGACTTTAAGTAGAAAAACAAAATCCTTTAATAAAAGAGAATTATCAAATTTAAAAAAAATATCTAAACTCGTGAGAGAATGTGAAAAGTTATATAAAAGATTTTTAAAATTAAATTCAATTAAATATAATTAATTTTTAATTTAAAATTATTGCTAAATGATTTAATTTTTTTTAAAAAACTCTTGTTACAAATTATATTTAATTCTTTTTTAACAATAATCTTAATGGGGCTTTGTATTCTATTAATTAAAATATCATTAAAAGTAATTGCTTTTTTAGCTCCTAATACAAATAAATATTTTTTATCAAATCTCATAATAAAATTTTGACTAATTGATATTCTTTTAAATTTCTCTTTTTTTTTTCTTGTAATTATAAAATACTTTTTAGTTTTATATTTAGAATTAAACAACGAACAAATATGACCATCAGTACCCATACCATATAGTAAAGTAGATTTTGAAAAATTTAAACCATCAAATTGTTTTATAAAGTATTTTTTAATATCTTGATTTGAATTAAACTTTTTATTCATAATGATTTTAAAATATTTATTTTTATCCAATCTTTTTAAATTTGAAGAATTAAGATTTTTTATTGAATTAAAATTAAGTCTTTCATCAGTTAGTAAAAAAAATTTTTTAATTTTGATATCTTTTATATTTTTTATTATTTGAATTAATGTAGATCCTCCCGGTAGAATTATATTTTTAGAAAATTTTTTAATAAAAATATTTGATAAACTACTACGATTTTTTAACAAAATTACGTTTAGAGTTAATTTTTTTAAATTCATTAATCTCTAACCACTTCATCTAAGGGATTATTTTTTTTAAATCTCAACAATAATTCTTTTGAATTTAACTCTAGAATTTTTGCAAGCTCTTTATCAGTTTTAATAACGTTATTTTTTCTTAGGACTTTTATAAAATTTATAGAACTTAATAAGTCTAACTTACTTTGAGACAAATACATTTGACGATTTGATAATTTATTAGCTTTTGAATAAGAGGACCAATATAATTTTTTACCTAAACCAAAATTAATATTAGTTACGAAAATAGATTTCGGGTTGAAGTGTAAAATATCTATTAACGCATCCTGTAAAAAACCAAATGCACCTAGTGGATTTATAAATATTTTTCTTATTGAACGAAAATTTTTTAAATTACTCAAATCAGAAAAATTTAATCTACTACAGATCCATTTATTTTTTAAAAATTTATTTAAATTATTAATATTAATCTTCTTTGTCATATTCCCATTGAAATAAACAATATGTGTCTTCGATCCAAAATATAGTTGTTGTAAAGAACTTATTGGTTTAAATTGATTAAATCTTACTACGATATCAAAACTATCTATTTTTTTTCCGAATTTTTTTTTTGAAAAACCTGGACCAACGATAATTATTTTTTTTCCAGAAATAAATTGACCAAAACTTCTCTCTTTTTTTTCAAATTTTATAGGATTAAGATTTACCAATTCTATGTTTTTCTTTTTTAAAATTTTTTCAAGAAATAAAATTAAATTTTTATTATGATAGAAGTTAATAAAATTTCTAATTAAAAAAATATTTTTTTTTTTAATTTCGATAATTGCTTTGTTAAGTTTATTTTTTTCAATTAAAAATTTAATTTTAAGAAATTGAAATTCAAAATTTTTTACATTTATATTGATTAAATTTTTAATTAGTTTTTCTCTAATTTTATTTGCCAGAATAATATTTCCTTGAGAAAAAAATAATTTGCTCAAAAATATCATTTGATTATTAGTTAAATTTTTGTTTGATAGAGAACTTTTATTTAAAAGATCTTTATACAAAGAAAAATTTATTGAAAATTTTTCTAATTCAATTTTTAATTTTTTTGAATTTTTAAAAATTTTTTCAACAGACTGATCAAATTCTAAATAAGGTCTTCTGAGAAAAAATTTTCTAAAAAACTTTTTACTTATCTCATTTAACATTTTCCAAAATTATATGTGAAATTAATATTTGAAACATAATAAACATATTATTTTTTATATTTTTCATAATTTAATTTTTCTAACAAATTTTAAATCCTCATATGTATCAATATCCAAGCTTTCAAGATCTGACATTTCATACAGATATGGATCATTTTTTTTATTTCTAAAATATTGATATCCTTTTAGAAAAAATTTTTTATTGTAAATATGAAAATTATGTGTAGCTAAATAAATTGGCTTTATTTCTTTAGTACTTAACTTTTTATTATCAGAATATGATACTTTTTTTGAATTATAAATCCAAGTTTTTTCCTTACAAACTGTTGTAAGAGATCTTATTTTTGAGTTTTGAAATGTTTTTATCGCATTAAGTATTGTCGATATTTTTATAAAAGGCGAACAAGGATTCAGCCATAATATATATTTCTCTTTGATTTTTTTTACAAAATTATAAGCAACTTTTATTTGATCAGTGTTAATACTATCTTTATCTCTAATTATTAATTCAAAATTCTTGTATTTTTTTCCAATTTTTATAAGTTTTTTATCACCGCAAGCATAATAACATTTATATTTTTTTGAAATTAAATGGCTATTTATTTTTTTTAAAGATAAATCTATTAATGTTTCGCCATTCACTTTTTTTAATACTTTTCGATTAACTCTTTGACTTGATAATCTAGCCATTATAAGAATGCATATATTTTTTTTTGACATAATGTTTCAAATAATTAAAATTGTTATTAGTTGAAATAATGAATTTTCATCAAATTAACAATAAAAATTTAATTTTAACGGGTGGAGCTGGGCTTCTTGGTAGCGAATTTACTATTTTTTTAGCCAAGAATGGATTTGACGTATTTATATTAGATAATAACTCTAATAAGATTTCATTATTAAAAAAAAAATTAAAATCACTTAAAATAACTAACGTATATATATTTAAAATAGATATAACCGACTACATAAAGTTAAAAAAAATTTATCAAAAAATAGTTAAAAAATATGGCGACATTAAAGTTTTAATTAATAACGCTGCTGTAGACTCAATGCCAAAAAAAAATAAGAAGAAAAAAATTAATTTTGAAAGAAAAAAAATAATTCATGAATTCGATATATCAATTTGTGGATCATTAAATTGTATACAATTACTTTTAGAAACAAATAAAAAACTCAATAAATGTAATATCGTAAATATAGGATCAGATTTATCGGTAATTTCACCAAACCAAAACTTATATGATCATTTAAATTTTATTAAACCAATTAGCTATAGTATAATTAAGCATGGTATAGTTGGAATGACAAAATATCTATCTACTTTACTAGCAGAAAAAAAAATTAGAGTTAATTGTCTCTCACCAGCATCAATAGAAAATAATCAAAACAAAGCTTTTAAAAATAAATTAAAAAAACTTATACCTTTAAAAAGATTATCAAAAAAAAGTGAATTTAATAAATTATTATTTTTTCTAATCTCGGAAGATTCTAGTTATATAACTGGTCAAAATATTGTTGCGGATGGTGGCAGGTCAATAATTTAAATGAATTTTTTATTTATTGGGCTAGGTTCAATTGGTCAAAGACATTTAAGAAATTTATATAAGATTTCTAAAAATGATAAAATTTATGCATATAGAAGAAAATTCAGTACTCCAAGTTTAAATAATAAAAATAAAAAAATTAATATTGATTTAATTAAAAAGTATAAAATTAATTTAATTAAATCATTATCAAATTTGAAAAAATATAAAATTAATGCAGCATTTATCTGTACCCCATCGTCTAAGCATGCTGAAGAAATTATTCAACTGGCTAAACAAAATATAAATTTCTTTGTTGAAAAACCCATCTGTACATCAAAAAAAGATTTAAAAAAAATAAAAAATTTAATGAAAAATAAGAAAATAATTACAATGGTTGGCTATCAACTTAAATTTAATCCTATAATAAATTTTCTAAAAAAAAAATTAATCAAAATTGAAAAAAATTTAAATTTTGTTCAAATTAATCATGGTGAATCATTAAAAAACTTTCATCCTTATGAAAATTACAAAATAAGTTATGCCTCTAATAAAAAACTTGGAGGGGGAGTAATTTTAACTCAAATTCATGAATTTGATTATATGAGATATTTATTTAAAAACTTTAGAGTTAAAAAATTACTAGGAATAAATTTAAAACTTTCTAATTTAAAAATTGATGTTGAAGATACAGTATCATCTGTTTTTTGTTTAGAAAATTCTTACAAAAAAATCATATGTAATATTAACTTAAATTATTATGAAAACCCAAAAAATAGAACTATTAAATTAATTTTAAATAATGGAGTAATAGTTGCTGATTTAAATAAGAATTTAATACATCAAAACATAAATGGAAAAAAATCAAAAATAAAATTTAGATTCCAAAAAAATGAAATTTTTCTTAAAGAAATTAGTTATTTTTATAATTGTATAAAAAATAAAATTAAACCAGATTTTAATTATTCAATCTTAAACGATTTTAAGACAGTAGATTTATCTTTAAAATTAAAAAGTTATTAAAAATATGAAAATAGGAATAATGCAAGGCAGGCTTCTCAAACCAGAAACAAATCATATTCAAAGCTTTCCAAAAAACAACTGGGAGAAAGAATTTAAAATAGCAAACAAAAACAAGATTAGATTAATAGAATGGATAGTGGATAGAAAAAATATTTTAAAAAATCCAATAAATACTAAAAAAGGCAGATCTAAAATAAAAAAACTTAAAAAAATTTATAAAATTCAAATAGAATCTCTGACTGCAGATTTTTTTTTACAAAAACCGTTTACAATCGATAAAAAAAATAAAAATGAATTCTATATATTTAGAAAAACTTTGGAGAATTGTGCAAAAATTAATATAAAATTTTTTATAGTTCCCTTATTGGAAACTGCTTCGTTAAAAAAAAAAGATGAAAAGTTTTTTATTAGTAAAATGAAGCGATTAACCAACATATTAAAAAAAAATAAACAAATTATTTTGTTCGAAACTGATTTAAGTTTATACAAAATACAAAAATTATTAAGCAGTTTACCAAAAGAATTATTTGGTATAAACTTTGATACAGGAAATTCATTAGATTGTGGTTATTCACAAACAGACATTAAAAAAATAATAAAATTTACTCACAACATACATTTAAAAGATAAAAATAATAAATTATTAACTGTTAAGTTGGGTGATGGATTGTTTAATTTTAAAAATTTTTTTAAATTATTAAAAAATGAAAAATATGAAAAAAATTTGATTCTACAAACAGCCAGAACTACATCAAATCAAGTTTATAATATTTTAACTAATAAAAGATTTGTAGAAAAATTTTTAAAAATTTAGCTTGTTTGTCTTTGAAAAATATGAGCTCTGAGTTTTTCTTCCATACTTTTTTCACTTTTAATTATTTGCTTTTCTCCATTGCCAATAGCTATTTCAAGTTTTCTTATACCTCCAACTAATTCAAGCAATTTATTAAATTCTAGTGAGGATGATTGGTCTGATCCATACATAGATTTTGATAAAGTAATATGTCTTTCCAAACTTGTTATTCCAAATGCTACTGCGGCATATGAAACAGCCAAACCTACTTCGTGTCCACTATATCCAACATCACAGCTATACCTTTTTTTTAAAGTATCTATGCATTTTAAATTAGCATCTTCATCTCTCATTGGGTATGTGGATACGCAATGCATTAATTCAAATGAACAATTTTTATTTTTAAATATATTTACTGCTTCATCAATTATATCTAAATTTGACATTCCGGTAGAAATAAAAGTATGCTTTTTCATTTGAGCTACTTCATTTAATAATTGTTTATCTATAATCATTGCTGATGCAATTTTGTTATAATTTAAATCATAGCTGTTCAAAAATTTTTGACTATTTAAATCCCAAGCTGATGCAAACCAGCCAATATCTAAATCTTTACAAAAACTATTTATTTCGTCATATTCTTTTTTTGAAAGCTCGATTCCTTTTTTTTCATCTCTAAAAGTATTTCCCCAAGGACTTTCTCTAAATGAATTTAATTGTTTTTTAGTGTAGACTAAATCTATATCTCTTTTTTGAAATTTCACTAAGTCGCAACCTGCTTTTTTTGCACAATGAATTAATTCCTTTGAAATTTTTATATCTCCATTATGATTAATTCCTATTTCTGCTATAATGTTAATTCTTTTCATTTTCAATTATTTTAAAAGCTTTTAAGTAAACACTATAATATTCATTTGCGTAAATCATTATTTTTTTCTTTTGATAATCTTTTAAATAATTAACACTTAATTTTTTTGGATTAGAAAATTTTTTTTCATTTATATCTTTAAAATCATTATAAATTAAATTTAATTTAATATTTTTATTTAAGTATTTGAAGGATTTTTCAATTCTTTCATAAATTAAAAAATAATCTATTATTATTTTATTATTTAAAGAAATTATCTTTAATTGATGATTAAAAAATTCTTCTGCATAATTTTCAATAAATTCATCAAATTCAATATAATCAAAATTTTGAATTTTTAATTTATGATTATACATACTTACAAACATAGATATTGGATTTCTTAATATAGCAATTTTATTGTATCTATAAATTTGATCACCAATGATTGAATACAATTTTGTTGCCGGCATGTGATGGAAAAATTTTCTTTCTTCAAGTCTTGGAAGAGTTTTGTAATTAATAATATACTTAGTTAATGGAATTTTTTTAACTAAATATTTTAAAAAAGTAATATTAATATATTGTTCTATAAAATTTTTTTTATAGTTTTGTTTATTTTTGTATCCAAGTTTTTTTCTTAATTCTTCTTCTTTGTAATTTAAAGGCGTTATTATGTCTTCTGTACTGCAAAATTTTGAAAGATAAATTTCAAAAGATGAGCCGGCAACTTTCATATTTTTAAAAAAAATAAAATTATTAAATTTTGAAATTATCATTTACTCTTTTGATTGTATAATCTACCTTCTCAAAGGACTTAACAATGATTTTTCAACACTATTAAAAATATAATGTCCCAGGAAAATATGACATTCTTGAATTATTCCAGTATTAGAAGAGTTTACTATTAAAGGCAAATCAACAATATTCCTACACTTACCTCCTTGATTCCCTAAAAATCCAATAGAAAAAATTTTCTTTTTTTTAGCTGCTTTAATTGCATTTATTATATTTTTTGAATTTCCTGAAGTGGAAATAATTATAAGTATGTCTCCACTTTTTCCTAAAGCCTCTAAATTTCTTGAAAAGAGAATATCAAAAGAATAATCATTTGAGCATGCTGTTATAGTAGAAGTATCACTTACTAAATTTACAATAGAAATAGGCTTTCTATTAATTTTTGGATTAAGTCTTATTAAAAATTCTGCAGTCAAATGTTGTGCATCTGCAGCCGATCCTCCATTGCCACATATAAGTATTTTTTTTCCTGCTTTTAAACTTTTAAAAATTTTGTTGATTGATGAATCTATGTTTTTTTTAATATTGACTAAATCTTGTATTGCAGTGCTATGTTCTAATATTTTTTTTGATAACATAAATTTAAATTGTAGTTATTTTATTGAAATTAATACCATATTTTTTATGTCTAGAAAAATTTTATATATAAAATAATCTGCGTATGCACGTGTATAAATATCATAATATTATTTTGATGTTTAGCATTTAATTGGATCACCAACGTAAATTTTTCCACTAGATAGTAATTCACACCTTAAACCACCGGTACGCAAAAATTCTTTCACTATATTTTTTTGATTTAGCATATTCTGTAAATAAGAGCATGGTCTGCATAAATCGTGTGCTTTGACTTTAATCTTACCAATAAAAAATTCCTTATTTACTAGTTCATTAAGTCTTATTCCAGAAGTAATAATATTTCTTCTGAAATCTATAGCTGGTATTTGTGTTTTCGAAATTTTATTGTAATAATCGATATTTTCAATTTCTATAAGTGTAATTTGGTAAATTCCATCAGCATTATCCATAAAATGCCTGTTATTCAATAATCCTTTACCTTTAATAGCTTCAACAGAATATACATTAAAAGGTTTATCACCTCTATTTTTATGAATTCCAATTTCTATAACTTTTGACATCGTTTATTGCTAAATCCGCAACATTCACTGATATTCCTCTTTAATATTAAATATTAAGATTAATATCAAATTTTTTATGCAGCTTTGATAACATTAATTATATTTTTTGATAACATAAATTTAAATTGTAGTTATTTTATTAAAATTAATAACATATTTTTATTAGTAAATATGCACATAATAAATTGTTGTATTAGAACTGTTTTTTTATTCCAAAATTAAATTCTCTTCCTCCAACTGAATATTGGTAAGCTTGAGTATAGTTCTCATCAAAAATATTTTTTAAACCCAAATCTTATTTGTCTACCATCCTGCGTGTACGTTGCTGGTTTTTCATATCTTTCATTTAATAGATTTGATAAATTTATAGTAATAGTACTTCCATACCAATTTTTATTAATAGAGAGGTCAAGAATATCAGTACTTTTTTGAAATGAATTTCCACTACCATCCCAATCTCGATATCTACCAGTATATTTATAAATCATATTTAAATCAAAAGGACCAAATCTATCATCGTTAAAACTTTTAGAATAATTCACCCCATAAGAAAGATCTGGTCTTCTATTTTGATGACCACCCGCATCATTTCTACTTTTTGAGAAATTTGAAGAAATAGATATGTTTTGCTTATTTCCAGAAATATTTAATGAGCTTTCCAAACCTTCTTGATTTATGTTTAGTAATTTATTCTCATATTGTGACCAAGAAGAATTTAGTTCAATCCTGTCATTAATTTCAGTTTCGTAAGCTGTAGATCTGAATTTTATATTTTCTGAAATATCGTATTCTCCAAATATTTCATTTGTTGAACTTTTTTCTGGCTTAAGTTCAGTATTACCAGAATAACTAGATGAACCGCCATAAAGTTCATATAAACTCGGATTCCTTAAACCAGTTGAGTGTGTAATTCCAAACTTTAACTTATTTAAATATTGTAAAAAATTTAATTTGTAAGTTTGATTTTGGCCAGTTGTATTATGATCGTCACTTCTACCGTATATAGATAATATTTGGTCATCATTAAATTTATAACCAGCGTTTGCAAAAATACCAAAGTTTTTAATATGACCTTTTGTTTGCTCAATCCAGCTTTTTTTATCAAAGTGACCCCAATCATATTTATATTCTCCACCATATCCAAAGGATAATTTTTTGTTATAATTTAATTTTTTTTCACCTTTTGTTACTAAAGATTCACTGTAATATATATCTCTTATTCCTTGTATATTATATTTTCTATCATAGTTGTGATAATGCAATGCAAGCATGTCTTCGGAGTTCATTGTCTTATGTTCTAAAACAGTTTGAATTGCATACATCTCATTGTTAGAAGTAACATCTTCTTCTATAGTTGCGCTGTCATCGTAATCCGCTTTGGTTTTTCTTGAATAAATAGTAGATTTTAGTTTTAAATTTTCATTTATCCATTTTTTAGCATTCAAATTTATTTGATGATTTTTTACTCCATCATCTTCATTGCCTAATGCAATTGCACTATCTGTTTTGCTTCTATTTAAAGCACCTTTAAAATTTAAATGCCAATCATTTTCTGTTATCTTGGTATAATTAGCATTAATAGAATTATTTTTTTCATCAAAACCACTTACTGAAAAACTATTTTTATATTCAATATCTGTTACAAAATTTATAGCTCCAGCTATTGCGCTTGGTCCAAAATGTGCACCATTTGGACCTTTGTAAACTTCGATTTGTTGGATTGTTTGAATAAAATCTTGACCAAAATCATGGAGACCATCTGTTGTTGATTGATCATTTATCGGTATTCCATTTAATAGTACAAGAGTGTGATTAGACTCCGATCCTCTGGTAAATATAGAAGTTTGTTGTCCTTTTTGTCCAGATTGAAAAACATCTAAACCTTGAATTGATTTTAATATATCAATTGTGTCTATAGCTCCTGATTTAATTATTTCCTCTTTAGTAATTATTGTTTTGTTAATACCATCTATAGAATAATCAGATGTATTAGGCGTCTTACTGACTGATATACATGGAATTCCACCCCTGTTATCCCATTTACAATTTTCAATTTTTTCTGCGGCAGCAACTAAACTAAATAATATTGATATTAATAAAAATAATATTAATCTAACACTAGGCACATATCCTCCAATTTTTATCATCTCAACCTGAGATAATAATTTTT
>PAZD01000061.1 GCA_002715405.1 Acidimicrobiaceae bacterium | reverse complement strand
TGCTGGAGCATCTGCTGGAGCATCTGCTGGAGCATCTGCTGGAGCATCTGCTGGAGCATCTGCGGGAGCATCTGCGGGAGCATCTGCGGGAGCATTATCATCTTCCTCAAGCCCTTCAATGGTATTGCTTTTTAATTTATAGAGAATAGCACCAGTG
This sequence comes from Acidimicrobiaceae bacterium, assembly GCA_002715405.1. Classification (GTDB taxonomy): domain Bacteria; phylum Actinomycetota; class Acidimicrobiia; order Acidimicrobiales; family UBA8592; genus UBA8592. The sequence continues at coordinate 22,385 of PAZD01000061.1, read as the reverse complement.
ATGAGTGTTAGGATACCCATCATATAGTAGTCGTCGTTTTTTATATGATTAAAAAGAATATAGATATATATACCTATAATAATTATACTATAATTTTCTTTAAATAAATCCATATATTAGAATAGTATATTTTTTTTTTATAATTATTTAAAAAAGATTTATTAATAGAAGGTATACTTTCATGGAATATAAAACAAAAACAATATGGTATCTATGGTTCCATTCAATTACTAATAATGAATGGGGGAAATCGAGTTATAAGAAGATATCGAATATTAATAGTTTCTTTGATTATCAATACTTTAAAGATATATTTAAACAAGATCATTATCAGAATGGAATGTTTTTTTGTATGAAAGATAATATTTTCCCTAATTGGGAAGACCCTGATAATCGTGAAGGGGGATGTTTATCTTTTAAAGTACCATCGAGAGATATAATCAATGAATGGAATAATTTACTTTTACGATGTATTAATGAATCAATTTTGACGAAAGATAATGATGAGATCAATGGAATATCAATATCACCAAAGAAAGAATTTAATATTATAAAAATATGGTTTAAGAATGATTCATTTGATTATAAAAAATATTTCCAAGAGTTTGGAGAATATTTTTTAATTAGTAAGTCATTATATAAAAAACATGAAGTTTAAGTAGATGTATTTGGTGCTAAACATAGTTTAATATCACCTAAAGAAGCAACTGAATACTTAATAATGAGTGGATAATCATTTTTAATGTATAGATTGATTTGATTACAAAGATTTGTACATTTTGTGAATAGAATAAGATATTTTAATGAATAAATACCCTGAATCGGTAGTTCTTTAGGAGATACTTGATTAAATTTAAGACCATTATTCGTTTCACCTAATATAGTTTCTTGTGAAGCGAAGTCACCCGAACAATTTAGGAGTAATTGAGCACCGATACTTTTAATTTCAATATTTTCACCGATATTAACCATATCTCTTATAATTTTTTGGAAGTCACCGGATGGGAGGCATAGTTCTGTTTCAAATTCAGCCGGTGGGATTTTAATATTTTCATCAATAATATCAAGAAGATTTAGTTTATAGACTGTTTGTGAATTCTTTTCTGAATTATTAATTAGAATACCTAATTTATTTTCATTATTTTTTTCAACAAATAATGTTAGAGTTTCAGAATTACTCATGGTCTTAATTAACTTAAAAAAGTTTAACATATTTACTCCAACGACTATTTTATTAGGACAATGGAAAAATTCAAAGTTTTCAGAATCGAGTTTCATATGAATTAATATAGAACGTGTCGAGTCCATCGCCATTAATTTAATACCTGTTTCATCAAAGATAAAATTAGCTTCGGTTAATATCTCCTTTAGTGCTTCAATCAGAATACGAAATGCCGCAGCTTGTTCTGTCTTTATATTTAAATGATGTTCCCCTATATTATCATACATTTTATAAAAAATAATATGAATAATCTTTAAATATTTATTTATTCAGTAATAAATCTTGGAGCAATCGACATACATTGTAGTTCTTGCATAAGTAGTTTACATGAGTATGGTATATTGACCCTTTTAAAATCTTTATAATTATTACAGAATTTACATTCATAGAAGTTGGTTTCTTGATTTGCTGGAGCCGGTAGATTACATTGTTTACAGACAAAGATATGATATTTATCTGATACATCCATCATTCTTTCTTTTAAGAAATTCGCTGTTCCATGTGCTATCATACAATCACGCTCCATTTCACCAAAACGCAATCCTCCATGTGAAGATCTACCTTCAGCTGGTTGTCTTGTCATAGTAACGATTGGACCACTTGATCTACTATGTATTTTATCACCTGACATATGTTTTAGTCTCTGATAGAACGTTGGTCCCATAAATATTTGTGTTTTGATTTGTTCACCTGTGAATCCATTGTATAGAATTTCATTTCCATTCTTCTCATGACCAGCATTAAGAAGCATCTCTGTGATATTCTTAACTGAAACTTTATCAAATGCTGTCGCATTACCAATATTACCTGTTTCACAGCATACTTTTCCTAAGATACATTCGATTAACTGCGCGATAGTCATTCTACTTGGGATAGCATGAGGATTGATTATGATATCAGGAATGATTCCATCGGATGTAAATGGCATGTCTTCTGAAGGATAGACCATACCGATTGTCCCTTTTTGTCCGTGTCTAGACGAGAATTTATCACCAATTTCTGGGAATCTAAAACTTCGGATCCTTGTTTTACATATTTTATAACCATCACCATTTGTTGTAACATAATTGCTATCAACAAAACCATATTCATTTTTCTTGAGTGAAATACTATTATCTTTATAATCATATTTTTCATTATTCTTAATTGGGATAACCTTTCCAATTAAGATATCTTTTTCATCAACATATGTATTTACATCAATAAATCCCGTATGATTAAGTTTTGAATAATTACAAGGTTTCGGAAAGAGTAATTTTTCTTTTTCTGGTTTACAGAATTTTTCTTCTTCACCTGATAATTGATTCTTTCTTTCTTCTTCTTTATACGTCCGATAGAATGTTGATGTAAATAATCCTCGATCGATTGATGCCTGATTAAATAAGATAGAATCTTCTTGATTGTATCCCCCATAGGTTTGAATTGCAACAATTACATTAATTCCATTGGGTAATTTATCCGCATTTAGATATTTCATCATCTTAGTTTCAATTAATGGTCGTTGAGGATAAGATAAAACATGACTAAATGTATCATATCTCTGATTATAATTTGTACAATGAACACCCACAGCCTGTTTCCCCATTGCGGATTGATATGTATTTCTTGGGGCTTGATTATGATGTGGGAAAGGAATACATGAAGCAAGTGCTCCAAGTATTAATGATGGATGAATCTCTGAATGTGTATAATCATTATTTTTATACAATTCATCTGGTTTCATTGAAATGATTGTATTATTTGTCTCATATGGATCAATATATTCAATACAAAATACTTTATCTGTAATTGAAGTATTCACTAGATCCTTCCAATTATATTTATTTTCCTTTAATAATTGATGTATCTTATCATTATAAAGTAACTTTCCCTCTTCTACAATTAATAAAGGTCGAATCGGTCTTCCACCATCACTATAGATATTAATCGACTGATACATAGTATCCCAAAATATAGAAATATGATGATGAATTAATCCATTCTTTCTCTTATCTTTAAAGATACTAATAATTTTATCGGGATATTCTGTAAATCCAATCCAATCTCCATTGATGAATACTTTCGTATGATCTTTTTTATTAAATTGAAGTACATCAATCTCTTTAAAACTGATGATATAAGGATTAACATAATATCGTGTTGGTTCAGAAGAATTCCCAATTGATACTTCGCAATTCATTGATAAATTTTTAACAATACCAACAGCCTGTCCTTCAGGAGTTTCACTTGGACATATATATCCCCATGATGTCCCATGTAACTTACGAGGTGGAACTAATTTACCAGTATTATCCGATGGTGTTTGAACCCTTCTTAAATGAGATACTGTACTAGGATAGGTTAAACGATTTAATACCTGAGAAACACCTTGTTTACTAGCATTAACTTTCATACCCCAATTACCAGTTGCCATCGCACCTTTTAATATATTTTCAAGATAGGATGATTTAATAATTTTATGAATATTAATTTCATTTATAATATCATCATAATTTTTATTTAAATTCCATAATCCTGAATTAACCTCTTTTGAAACAAAGTTTCGAATATCCTTTGTTATCTTATGAATACATTGATATGTCAAGTTTCCTAAAAGATATCCAGGTGTTTCAAATCGCTTATTAAGATGACTATCTCTATCGTCAAACGGAATAATCCCTAAACAACATTTTAATAGTTTATTAATCATCAATCCAGTAAAATATATCTTCTTTTGTTTATCATTTCCTAAGTGATTCAAATATTCCTTTAATATCGACTCTTTAATATAATTAATTTTCTTTTCCTCATTCTGAACATAATAATAATTATTATTAACATATTTACTAATATAAATAATCGCTTCAGAACTTGTTCTTACATTAAATGCCTCCTCAATAGAGGGTTTTAACATCTTTAAAATATTCTGATCGATCATTGAGTGATCATTATCAATAATATGATAGATAATATCCTTATCAGTTTCACATCCTAATGCCCTAAAAAGTATAAAGATCGGTATCTCAGTTTTAATATGAGGGAGCAATACACGTATATGATTATTATAAATATCAGATTTATTTGTTATTTTAATAGAGGTAACCTTTGGAATACTAAATATCCCTTCATCCAATGATCGTGTCTCACAAAGATGAGAATATTTTGATGAATTTTTTGGATTCTTAAATACTTGAATCTGATTATTCGCGATTTTTTCTTGTGAAATAATAACCTTCTCATTACCATTAATTATAAAATACCCTCCTAGATCATATTTACACTCGTCATGAATACCCTTCTGACCTAATATACAATATTTCGACTTTACCATAATAGGTATTTTTCCAATGGTAATATTCGGTATTATCTTATCTTTTAATGTAACAATTGTATCACCTTCATTAATCATAATCTCAGTCTGAAAATCAACATTAATTGGACATAGATATGTACTATTTCGTGTACGTGCCATCGTTGGAGTCATTAATCTTGAACACCCATTATTTTCAATTAATAATGGCTTTCCAATATCTAAATTTATTATATTTAATTTTATCTGATGAATCTTACATGAACTATCATTAAAATTAATTATTACAGGGAAATATTGATATATTATCTTTGGAATGATCACATCTACGAAATAATTATATGACTCAATCTGATGATTTACTAAAATATTATCTTGTGAAAAATATTTTTTGATAATCCCATCGGTATCAAGATTCATGAATTATATAAATTACTTATTTTAAGTTTAAATATTTTCAAATTTAACTAATATTTAAAAATATCATAAAACAGAATATAAAAGTATGGAATACTATTATTTTATCCTATCAATCCCTATATTATTTACAGGGGGGTTAGCTATCTCAATGATTAAAGATTATATTCAAATTAGTTATATGTATCAAAATGAAAAAAATAAAATTAATTAATTGCTAATTCTTTCAAACCAGGTATAGTATCATATCCCTGTGATGTTTCAAATAATTCATTTAAAACAATCTCTTCTTCTTCATATTCTTTTTCAATTAGTTTACGATATTCAGGAAATATATCCCTTGTTTCACAAAAACAAATGATATCATGAATTTGCTTTCGGTAGTATGTATATTTCATATATCCAGGTTTTCCTGTACTTTCAATTATTACATTATACCTTATTAAATTACTTTCCATTTGATTATGTAATATCAGTGATTGAATCACATATGAATCTAATATAATATTATTCTTTCTTAGACAATTTATTAATAATTTAAATAAGAAAGTTGTATCTTGACAACTTAAGTCTCTTGATAGTATATGTATTTCTTTACGGATCAATTCTCGATCAACCTTCTTATCGCTAAATAGATAAATAGCTTCTGTAAAGCTTTTGACTATCTTTTTATCATCATCAACATCCATAAATGCTTTGTCAATTTTTTGTAATGATTGATGTAGAAAATCAGGGACCTTCCAACAATACCCAAAATCATAAATAACAACCTTACCATCTTCTCTTAGTTTCCAATTTCCTTTATGGAGGTCTCCGTGCATGAAAAAGAAATGTTGATTATGTTTTATAAATAACTTTAATAATAATTGAACTTGTGATTTTATATAATCTGTTGAATCACTATCGTCAAATTTTGTACCTTCCTCATAAGACATAATTAATACATTTCTGGATACTTTATGTACCTCAGGTATTATTATACATGGATTATTTTCATATTCTTTTTGGAACCTTAAACAATTATTTCCTTCGTTAATTAAATTTGTTTGTAATTTAAAATCAACTATAAAATCAAGCAGACTAATCGGAAGATAATAATTAATATAATCTCGGATAAATGGAATGAAATAAAGCATTCGTACAATAAAATATAAGAAATTAATCTGATGAATCATATTTGGATGAATTACCTTAAGCGCAAAATACTCATTCTTCTTATTATGAACCTTATATACCTGACCTATACTCCCAGATGCGACTAATTCATCAATAATAAAATCATCATATATCGAATGATTAAACTCCTTCTGATAAATATCTTCAGTCATTTTCAAGGAATGTGTTTTACAATTCTCATAAAATTCCTCAAACTCATAAAACCACTCATTACCTTTTTCCTTCTTATCAATACTATATATGACCTCTATCTTAGGAAGGATCCATTGCATAAACTTAATTGCTACACATCCACTATCATCTATATTTTTTTTTATTACCTTCAAGATAACATCAGAACGACTCTGTGAATAAATTAATGACCATATCGATAATTTTAAATAATTAAATAAGAATATCATTATTCTAATAATGTATATTTTTTTACATGAATAAACTTATTTAAGTTTAAATACTAATAATTAATATAATAATAATCATAAACAAGAATGTCAAATTATAAAATTATCGAAGATCTAGTCCTTTTTTATGTTAAAGAAAACTATAAAAAATATCTAAAAGAAAACAATATTACAACTATCCCTGATCATCAAATTGAAAGTGCCGTAAACAAAATCTATACAGAAAGAAAATCACATCTTGAAGGTTTTCTTAAAAAATCATTAAAACAAATAATGGGTAATGATTATATAGGAGATACATCTGTACTTAATATATGTAGAGAAATATTTAGTGATGAAGAATTATGTATCAACAGAATCATAAAAGAAGTTACTATATTCCAAAAAAATAAATAATCATAAAAAGATTATCTATTTAATATATATAGAGGGAGATATGAATAATCTAAGTCAGAAACTTGATGGTGGAGCTATTAAAGTAAAGAAGAAAAAAATATATAAAAAATCACCCCTCCATGATTCCTATAAAAATTTTAAAAAAAACAAAAAAGATAGTCAGAATCGAAAAACAAACATCGATTTAACACCTGAAGGAATCAAAATAAATGTAATTAAAAAAGAAACACCTCAAAAAAATCCCAAAGAAATCCCAAAAAAAGAATCCCCCCAAAAAGAATCTCCCAAAAAAGGAACTCCCAAAAAAGAATCTCCCCAAAAAGAATCCTCCCAAAAAGAATCTCCCAAAAAAGGAACTCCCCAAAAAGAATCCCCCCAAAAAGAATCTCCCAAAAAAAGAATCCCCCCAAAAAGAACTCCCAAAAAAGGAACCCCCAAAAAAAAGAAAAAATCTCCAAACATAAATATTAAGAAATCAAAAATCAATCAATCAAAGAAACATAAATTCACCAAAAAAAGTAGAGTAAATAAAGGTGGATCAAAAAAGAAAAAGAAAAAACAATCAAAAGGAAGAAAAACTCCTTTTAAATGTTATTCAAACAATAACAAAAACATCAATTATGTCATCGAAAAAGTTAATAAAATGGATAATCATTCCATGAAACAAGAACTACTCAAAAATGGTATTGAAATTAAAGGTGATCGTTCTAAACTAATCAGAGATATACTTATCTTCTCAGAAATGGGTGGTATTAAAATACATAAAGAATAATTATTGTTCGGATTCACCCTCGTCACTTCCCGGATTTGTAGTAACTAGTCCTCGACCCGCCCCCTGACTATCATCGCCCATTACTCTCTTCTTTATAACCTTAATAATATAATTATCATTATCTACAAGTAATGGTGAACCATACAATCCACCAATATTTTTACTAGCAAATTCCTTATTTGAATCATCCGTATTCCTTTCTACATCCAATGATACATTCTCACCAGGATATAATTTCTTAAAATTACTCTGAGCATTTATTGAACTAAAATGAACAAAAATCTCTTTTCCTAAATATTCAGAATTAGGATTTATGATCTTAACAAATCCAAATCCCTTCTTTTGATCAAACCAGACTACATTTCCTACTTCAGTTCCAATATTCATTTCTTCGGTCATTATAATTTATATTTATAATTAATCTTTATATATGTTTAAAATTATTATTCAAATTGTAATTTTAATTTATACTATCCTTACGATATATAATATTATAAATATTCAGAAATATAATGTAAATGGATTTGTAATATATACGGATCAATATAATACATTAGTTGAAAATCTTATAAAATTAAATCCAATTCAATTTTACGAAAAATCAACACATATTACAATCGATCAATTAATTGACTATAATCCAGAATGTAAAATAACCGATGAAATCAAGATTAATGATTATAATCAAGTAAATGATCTTTACATATATAAAAATAAAGAATTATTTGAAAATTTAGATATTCAAAGATTTGTTCATTTTGATTTGACTCAATTACCTCTATCTATAATTAATATCGATTTAAATAAATCATTCTCAATTCTAAAAGGGAATCAAAAAACCAATCTACAATTAGCTTCACATAATTATAATCTAATTGGAACAATTTATGGAGATGCTACTATCTATTTATTTAATCCAAAACATAAAGAAGATATCATCGGAAAAGAAAACTATGAAATCAAAAAATGGGGTCACAAAAAATATATTCAAAAAAATGAAATCTTATTAATCCCACCTTACTGGTATTATATTCAAGAAAATGAAAATCCAATTATTCAATATCATATTGAAGTTGATAATATCTTTACAATAGTACCAAACTTCTTTCGAAATATATAAATTTGAAGTTTCCATTAAATATCGAATTAAATAATGAACAAAATGAATTCTATTAATGAAAGTAATGATGATTCAGAAGAAGAACCAACTATGATTCATGTTGAAGAAAATAGAGTTTACTTTCATGCTGATGTTTCTCGAGAAAATTGCTTTCAATTAATTGAATCTTTACGTAAAGCACAAGAATATGTCGCAGTTCAATATATTAAAAACGAATTTGAAGAAATGGGTAAAATATTTTTATACCTCTTCAGTGATGGAGGTGAACTATATGCTGGACTAAATGTTGCCGATTTCATTCAAAAATCAAAGGTTGATATTATCACAATCAATGAAGGGTGTGTTTCAAGTGCGTGTGTAATGATCTCATTAGCTGGAAAAGAAAGATATATTCGTAAAAACGCTTATATGTTAATCCATGAAATAAGAAGTGGTTGTCTTGGTAAATTCTCAGAATGTCAAGATGATATGGAAAATAATAATATACTCATGGATCATGTTAAAAAATTTGTTAATGAAAGATGTCAAAATGATAAATTATCAAAAAAATTAAATAAAGTACTTAAACATGATAATATTTGGAATGCCGAAAAATGTCTAAAATATGGTCTCGTTGATAAAATTGTATAAATATATAAAAGAATTATTTAATAGTATAATATATGTTCTATCGTTTTAATAATCTAAAAAAGAAAATACCATTCCCTTTTATAGATATCTATTTTTTTAAATGGAATGAACTAAAACCAACCGGTATTCATAATCATGCGAAAAATGGTTGTTATGTATTCCTACTAAAAGGAAAGATTAAAGAGGATATCTATAATAATTCACTCAAAAGAATAAATACAAATGTATATCATTCTCCATCTATATCATATATGAATGATAAAATAGGATATCATTGTATTCAACCATTAAAAAAATCAATTTCAATTCATATCTATCATCCTAAAGATCATCAAACAAAATATTTTATTAATAATAAATGAACTTTCTATTATTTATCTTTATTATTACAATTTCATTCTTAATCTATGTTGAGATGAGTGTTGGTAATGTAATCTATCGTATTACATCCACCGGAATAAGACAAATTCATTTTATGAATATTATTCAATATCTACTTGAACCCTTTCATAATCCTTTTTTATGGAAGATTCAACTCTTAGATATTAACTATATCTTTATTATTGGAATATCAACAATCATCTACTATAATTATAATTAGTAAATTATATTTAAAGATAGTTTATAAAATAAACAAATAAATGCCGTCCATTGGTGGTGAATTATATAGATCACTCCTACAGAAGTATGAATCAGAAATCCAACAATATAAAACAACATTAATGATCTATTTTGAAAATCCAGTAGCTATTAGTGATCATTCTGATCATATACTCGAAATGGATGAAATAGTCTCAAAAATATCTTGTGCTTACGATAAATTACAAATATTAGAACAAATGTTCAGAAGTTCCTATAGTAAATTATAAGATTATAATTCATGAATAAAAATATTTTATAAAGGGGATGTAGCTCAAATGGTAGAGCGCTCGCTTTGCATGCGAGAAGTACAGGGATCGATACCCTGCATCTCCAATTATTTCTTTTTAATCATTGATTCATTTGGACTAAAAGAAATACCACATCCACATGATGTCATCAACTCTTTATTAATGTTAAACTTAAATTTACTCTCATATAATCCCTTTGAATAATCTTCATGAATATAATCAATCGTTGTCCCTAATAAATACATCTCACTAATAGGATCAATATATAATTTAGCATCTCCATATTTAAGTACATTATGAAACCTTTGTTTAATTATTTCTTCATATCTATCTTTCTTTAAAAGATCTAATTCAAAATTAAATCCATTACATCCACCACTAGATGCTGAATAAATGAATCCATATTGACTCTTTGTTAATTTAATTACCTTTAACATCTTATTCCACGCACTCTTCGTAACATGTATACTCATTTCTTAAATGTTAATATATAATACATATATATTATATCATTGTTTGATATGTCTATAGTTTAAATAAAATTTGAATACTATTTAAAGGCCAAATATTAAAATACTAATAAAATCATGAGTGGTAATGAAAAAAGGATCGCTAGTTGTAAACTTGTCGGTGGCCTTCATAAGAGAGAAGGTCATCATAAAGAAACAAAATTTAATAAAAAATACAATCCAAAATGTAATACCTTAACTATGAAAGCAGAATCCGATTGCGAAATAGTTATCGATCATCCAATCCTTAAAACACTAAAAGATAAAGGGATCATTAGTAGTAATAAAGAAAGAAACACTAGCAACAAAAGTGGTAAAAGTATTCAATTAACACTTGGTGTTATTCCCGAATTATCAGGATATAATAATCTAGAATGGATACAAAATAAAGATAATTTTAGAAGTTTACTCCAAAAATATATGAAAAAAAATAAATCAAATAGACCCGCGGATCTTTTAGCCTATGATACTGGATCATCTATATTATTCTTTAATATGGATCATTCAATTGAATATATCGTTCAAAATTGTATGCTAAGAAAACTCGCGACAGGAAGAATTAAAGGAGATTTTAAAGATGATTCTTCTCAAAGAGGTAAACGAGCATTATTTACCTATGAATATAGAGGTCGAAATCATAAATCGTATTTCCTTGGATTTTCGGGTGGTCAGGGTAAACCCTTCATTAACCTTCTTAAGACTAAAATCAAATATCATGAAGAACCTTACTGAGGTTCACAAATGATAAACATCTCATGACTCTCTTTAACATTATCTTTCTTATCTTCATCTTTCTTTTCCTTCTCTTTTTTGTTTTTTCTATTCTTACCAATCCTTTTTTCTCCTTGACCATATGTATATTGCCATTTTGGATATACTTGTCGAAATTCTTTATACCATTCTCGAATCGTTGGACAATCATTATATGTAATAAAGAATCCACCTTTATGTTCTTTTAATAAATCTCTCAATAATTCATGATTAAAATTTTCATGATGAATCGCAAAATTACAATTCGGATACATCCCTTTAAACATTTTTGAATCTTCGCCCAAATAATAAGGAGGATCTAAGAATAAGAAATCATCTGAATGTCTTTTAATCACATTCTCAAATACATCACATTTTACAGAAAGATTCCCCAAATCAATATTTTCTAGCTTCTCAATGATCTTTACATATTTGGTAGGCTTCAAATATACAGAACTTTGCCATCCCAAAAACATAGGACCATATGATAATTGCATATTATAATAATAATATGCGGCTTGAATCGTTTTATTCTGATCCATAATACATTTCTCCTCTTCTGTTAACTCTAATTTATTTTTAGTTTCATATTGTAAATCAACCGGTTTGACTTTATCCCAATAATGAAGAAGTATATGTCTATTTCGAGTATAATTTACCTTATCTGGAATCAATTTTTTAAGTTCAACTATCAATTCCTTATTATGATTAATTAATTGATCCCAAAAATTTGTTAGAAATGAAAATATATCATAACCAATCACTTCAAAACCTAACTCCTTACTTAATACAATCTCAAATGATCCTCCGCCAAAAAATGGTGAAACAATTTTCTTTTCCTTCAATAATGGCAAATTCTCCAATATTAATCCAATTGCCTTACTCTTCCCACCCGCATATCGCAATGGAGATAAACATATCCTTTTATACTTCAATCCTTCTGTTGGAGATTGTATTGATTGTAAATATTCTTCAAGGTAATCTCTTTCTTTTTCCATTGTTATTAACCATTTATTTTTTTCTTCTTCTTCACTCTTTTTCTTGATCAATTGTTCCAATTGCTCAATTGTAATAGTATTACCATTCATAATATATAAAGATATATTCTTATATTCTTATATAATATCAAATTTAATATCATATATATATATAGATATATGAAAGATTATCATTATTCATTCATCCTTTTACATGGATTTACCATGGATGGTAAAGATATGGACTATTATAAAGAAAAAATTAAACAAATATATCCCAATGTAAATATACATTTTATAGCACCCAATGCTCCTCAAATTCCTCTCTCGATCTATGATAATGAAAAACTAAACTCATGGTATGATTACTATACTCCAAATTGTGATAAAGAACCTGAAATTAATGAAGAACAATTAATAAAAAACAGATCTAAAATACATCAACTAATCTCAAAAGAAATTGATTATCATAAAAATGATTCAGAACGTGTATTCCTTGTAGGTATGTCTCAAGGATGTTGTATGGCATTAGATAGCGGTCTAACATACCCTAAAAGATTAGGAGGAATTATAGGGTTTAAGGGCCATATAATCAATCGAACAATCAAAGATCTTAAAGAAAAACAAAAAGTTTGGGTTTGTCATGGAAGAAATGATAAAACAATCTATTATCAATTTGCAAAAGAAACCTACAATAATCTTAAAAAAATAAATCCAGAATTCTATCTATTAACACAAAATGTAAATCATAGTATCCCTTCTGGAATAATTAATCAAATGAAAAGTATACAAAAATCATTCACACTAACATAAAGTTACTTCGTTTTTGATGTAACCTTCTTTATCACTCCGACAGCAACAGTCTGTCTCATGTCACGTACAGCAAAACGTCCCAATGGTGGATACTCAGTAAATGCTTCAACACATAATGGTTTACTAGGCTCCAAAGTAACAATTGAAGCATCACCATTCTTAATCGATTTAGGATTTTCTTCAATCACCTTTCCTGTTCTACGATCAATCTTTTGGGAAATATCCTTGAATTTACAAGCAATGTGAGCCGTATGACAATCAAGAACAGGAGCATATCCATTCGTAATCTGTCCAGGATGATTCATAACAATCACCTGTGATGTAAATGTTTCAGTTTCCTTTGCTGGATGATCCTTTTGATTACTTGCAACATACCCTCTTTTAATATCCTTAATCGATACATTTTTAATATTAAATCCAACATTATCACCAGGTAACGCCTGCTCCAATTTCTCATGATGCATCTCAACATCCTTACAATCCGTCACAATATCACTTGGCGCAAAATGAATCGACATACCAGGCTTTAAAATACCAGTCTCAACACGACCAACTGGTACTGTTCCAACACCACCAATTTTATATACATCCTGAAGTGGCAAACGAAGTGGTTTATCAACTGGCCTCTTTGGAGGCTTTATACTATCCAATGCCTCAAGTAATGTTGGACCCTTATACCAATTCATATTATTCCCTCTCTCAATCATATTATCTCCATGCCAGCCAGATATAGGAACAAATGGAATATTTGCTGGTTTATACCCGACCTTCTTAAGAAAGTTTGATACTTCACCCTTAATCTCCTCATACCTTTCCTTATTATAAGGTGGAGATGTTGAATCCATCTTATTCGTTGCAACAATCATCTGCTTAACTCCAAGTGTATAAGCTAATAAAGCATGTTCTCTCGTTTGCCCATTCTTTGAAATACCAGCCTCAAATTCACCAGTTGGAGAAGCAATCACCAATACAGCAACATCAGCCTGTGATGTACCTGTAATCATATTCTTAATAAAATCACGATGTCCGGGAGCATCAATAATTGTAAAATAATATTTACTTGTTTCAAACTTCCATAATGCAATATCAATCGTAATACCTCTTTCCCTTTCAGCCTTTAATTTATCTAATACCCAAGCATACTTAAATGAACTTTTACCCATCTCACTCGCTTCCTTTTCAAACTTCTCAATCACTCGTTTATCTATTCCTCCACATTTATAAATCAAATGTCCAGTTGTTGTTGACTTTCCCGCATCGACATGACCAATTACTACTATATTAACGTGTTTTTTTTCTTTACCCATGTTATTTATATAAATAATTTTATATTCTGTTTAAATATTTTTACTTTTTTCTTCGTTTTCTTTTTGTTACCTTAGGCCTTCGTCTCAATACTCTCGTCCGCTTCTTCGTCTTTTTCCTTTCTAAAGGAATGGTTGCCCTATGTTTACCTCGACTCTTATTATATAATACCTTACTAATAATCGTTGCCTTTTTCTTAGGAAACAATATCTCAAAATGATGTCCACCCTTACGATTCCCTATATCGCCCAAATTATGATAAAGAAAAATATCATCCTGTAAGTTCCTCCTTTTAATATTATATCCCAATCCAACATCACTTAATCGATTATCATTAAATATATATGTCCGTATGTTCTTATTAAGCAAATTACAAATCGCCCATATCTCAATCTGTCCAGCATATGAATCCTTTCCTTCCATATACTTAAAATACCCTTCGATCGTCTTTTTCTTAATATCTTCATTAGATTCTATTTCATTCAAAATCTCATCTTTGATTGTTAAATTAATCCCTTTAATATGATAATCTAAATTCGCGCGAAGCCATTTAACACACCTCTTACGTAATTCAGATGATTTTAATGACCATTTACTATCCTCTATCTTATATGTTATCGGTTTTGAATTAAATAATACCATTTTTTCATTTAAATGAATGATCCCAGTGATCGAATGAAAAAAACATGATCCATCACCCTCTACATGTATATGATAAAAATCAGAATACTTCATTATCTATCTATATAATATATATACAATTTAATTATGTCCTGTAAAGTAATGGATCGTTAATCCCGCCATAAAAGAAAAAAAGTTTGATAGTAACATAAAACGAAGTGAATACTTATCAGTTTCTCGTACTTGATGTTCTTCTGAATTATTCATTATATCTATAAAATAAAGATTATTCTTAAATATTTAAAAAATGATTTGAGTAATATATATACCATATGAGCCATGAAATTGGAGAACTATACCATTTAAAAAGAATTCATAATGGAGAATGGTTATGTAAAGTAATTAATCTAATGAGCTTTCTATATTGTTTTTCCGGTCAGAAAACAAAAGAAAGACCAAATGGGTTTCGTGTTAGTAAGGTTTCGAAAATGATGGATAATGAAAAAAGATACTTATTTGATAAAACACTATCACAATTCCTAATCAGTACTTATATTATTAAAAAAGTTACGATCATTAAAATGGATGGAGAAAGTTTTACCTATCTAACTCCTATAAATCTCATATTAGACTCACTCACAAAAGACTATCGTTCTATTTTAAATGATAAATGTATTTATCATATTGATACTATTCTCAATCATCCATACTTTAAAAAATGTAAAAACATATTAGATATAAAAAAAAGAATTCCCAGTGTAAAAGACCTAAATGAACGCTAAAAATGATCTATACCACGATGCCTTATTAATGATTTCGTATAATACATCTTCTTAAGAAGTTCTGCCCAACCCACCGAAAGTTGTTTTCCATAATTACAAATGATTCCAATCACCTTTGAATTACTACACTCTATATTCATAATAATCTCTTCCATCATTATATCAAACTTTGGATGATCAATAATACTTTGTTGAATTTTATCATCCATTCCTGTTAATCCCTTACTATCACCCTCCACCTTCGTTGAAAAAAGTGTTATATCGAATATAATATCACAATCATATGGTAAATGTTCCTTAATTCCCCATGTACATATTGTTAATGTACGATCAACATCTATTAATCTATCATTCACTTTTAATAATACCTCATATTTATGACCTTCATCGGTCTCCTTATCTCTAGTAATTCGATTCTCATTTTCAAACTTATCATATATTAATTTAATAAATATCATCTTATATATACATATCTCACGTTTTTGTTTAACTAATTTGTGGTAAAGGATGAACATTATTTTGATTTGATCTCTCTTTAGTTTTACATTCAAATATCCCACAAAGAATACATATAATTATTATACCTAATATGATTATCAGTGAAACATCATTACTATCTAGTTCCATCGTTTAGTAGTCTAGAATACTCAGGTTCAAATTTAATTATGGAATATCTATCTTTGATTTATGTTTATCTTTTTGTTGAACAACTATCCTTCTTCTTCTTTCTTCCTTTGTTTCAATCCGATTTGTATAACATATTATTAATAGACATACAACAAGACATATTGTAACTGCTATGATTGTTGCTATTATCATAGATAGAATGTTCTGATCAATTGTTGGCACCATAGATTCATCCACTGATTCTTTAAGTGCTATAAGATCATTTGTAAGTTCACTGACCTTATCAAGAAGTTGAATAATATATACTTCATTTATTTCAATCGTATCCTGAACATCTGAGCATATTATTCTGTTTTCTCGAATCTCAGATACTATCATTGATTCATCCATTGTTGATTCTCTTATCTAAGAATATCTTCTCTATCAAATTTGATTGTACAATTATAGAAGGTAATAAAATAGTAATGGACCTTACCTTTTATTTCTTAATTACTTTATTCTGTATCTTTATCGATAATATACTCCCTTACCTTAATATCTCAATTATCCCTGTAATATTATTTATTAATCTCATAGGATTATATTTAATAATTACAAGAATACATATCGATATCAAGATCCGTTATAAGAACATATAAAGAATCATTATTTTTATCTAATAAATAATAAATGGAAAGAACAGGAGGATTTACTACTCAAGATGAATATCTAACAGATCAATATGAAAATTCATCGACAAACGTAAATCAAAAATGTAAAAAATTATGTAAATATAGTTTACTCGTTGGATCATGGAGTTTATTCTTTACTTTAGGTTATCATTTTAACCATATTAAAGAATATCTTTCCGCAAATACTAATTTTTAATAAAAATTTGATATAATTATAGTTCTAATTAGTAAATAGAAAAAATATGGTTCAATATAGGATTGAGTGGAAAAGTAAACTTACAGGATATACTAGTCATGGTGACTGGTTCAATTCTAATAAAAAAGAAATGTTAAATGATACCATTATTTCAATGAATAAGAAGTATTGTAATGATATTTATCATTGGTTAGCATCAAAATAAGTAATTATTATCGTAAATTCATCGGTGTGTTTATTGCGATTGCCTCTACAATTGTATCATATGTATCATATGTATCATATGTATCTATATTAATTGGTTCAGCGACAATAACAACTACTTCAGATTCTAGTGATGGTACTTGTATAGGCAAGGGAGGAGGTATAATTCTGTTTTTTTTCCTACACTTACATTTACAACTAGAACATCCACACTGACTAAATACAATGAGGAAAGCAGCTGTAAGGATCACTAGTATAAAAACTCTTTTAATATCATGAGTCTCCATATTGTTTAATAAATATGTACATCTAATAAATCAAATTTAACAATCTAATAGTACAACAATAGATAATCCCTTCCTTTATATTTTTTTTAGATTGATTCGTATTGGTCAATCGACTGATCCATTAGTTCCATGTTCAATGATTCATTTATAACGATTTGATAAAAAATCAAAGTTTCCAGGTTAATTCTAGAACAGGAAATGATTCATATGTAAAATTGATCACATCATTAATATCAAACTCCTTACAAGTATAGATATCAATACTAAAAAAATTAGGTCTATTTTCATCTTTCTCCCATGTATATATATGCATACCACTTTCTTTCCAACACATATATGAAGATAGTCCATATTTTGGATCAAAATTAAAACTAGGCTCTGATACGATTGTCATATTCATTAGTTTGGATAGTTTAGTCATATAATTATATATACCTTCCTGTGTAAATTTATCTTTCGATATCCCCTCAATAACTAATCTCTTACGTATAATATTTGGTGCTAGATCAATATATGTAGTATGTATATTCATATTATATTATATTATATAATATAATATTTGATAGAATGTCATAGAATTTCGTAAAGTTCTTTTAGTTTATTCGTCAGAGATAAATATTTACCTGTCCCGATACTTTTACTTAATTCAAATAACATTTCCATTAATTCATTAAGACCCGTTTTAATTATTTTTATTTTTTCATTATCTTCTTGAATGGGCTGATATTCCTCTGATACAATATCAAACTCAGTACCATAGATTTCTCCGAGTCCTGAAGGGCAATCTTGAGAATCATGGTCTTCTCCACAGAAGCGACACATTTCAATATTAATATTATCAATATGCCCTTGACCGATAATTAGAGGTGAGCATTCGGGGCAGTAGGTATCATATGTTTGAACAAAACTTGTACTTGTTTGATAACTTCCAATAACTTCATGGAACCTTACATTTCTATCACACGTAACCTTCACTAATTTTTCTGAAATACCACAAAAACTACATTTCCTTCCATCATAACAACACGATATACATATATATTTATTCATTCCTGTAATAGGACATATATATGATGTATAAAGGCGATCCGGTGGATTTTCATATAGTTGGTCAACTCTTCTTTCTATTTCATATTGTGGTGAATTACATTTGTAACAAACTCCAGCATTTAATTCTTCGGAAGAATTAGTAACGGAAGAATTATCACCATATGTAATATTAGAGATAATTTCATTTAAAACAATTTCTACTTCCGATTTAATATATATATTTTTGTATTCCTCCTCAGACCTTTCTTCTGTAAAGAGGCTAGGACATGGAAAATCATTAAAATCACACATTGTATAGTTTCTTTATTAAAAAAAAAATATATATTTATATTTTCAAAATTTGAATGTATTATTTGTATTTTCATAAAGATAATAACATGAATCTATCCAATCTACCCGATTTCCGTGAAACATTTTCATCACGTGTCGATGATACTCGAAGGGATGGACCTTCTTTAATCACAGGTATTCTGGAAACAGCTGATAATTCGTATGACTGGGCTAAGTCTTCAAAGTACGAGGTCAATTATAATACCGATCGAATGATAATGGAAATTCTAGATAATGGACCCGATGGTTTCGGTTCGATTGATGCGATACACCGATTCTTTCAACTCGGGGAAACTAATAACAAAGTGACTGAAGAGACAATCGGAAAATATGGAAAAGGTGGATACAAAGCAATCATTTGTCTTAGTGATAAGTTTCATATGACTTCTTATTTTCATGGGAATCAATATGATATTGGAACAGATTTTATTACAATGATTGAAGAAAATAAATGGAACCCAACACAAGATCTAGAATGTACTATATCCCCTAAAGAAATGGTTGGTACTAAATTTAATATTAACCTCTGTCCAAAATATCAACTGGTCTTGAATGAGAAAGATATGATACGGAACTTCACTCGTGCATTCCATCAGATTGAAATGGATATTCATATTAATGGCAAAAAAGTAGAAAAAGTAAATCCCTATGGCACTAATTTTCAACAAAAAAAAGAATACAAGATTATTTGGAATAATGGTGTATTTACGGCCCATCCGGTCACTACGGATCAAGAATCTGATTCTGATTCTGATTCTGATTCTGATCCTGATTCTGGAACACGCGCAGGAACACTGACTCTGTATGTCCTTCGCGATGTTATTTCATCTTATGATTATCTAGGACCTGTCCCTGGATTGGATATATATAGGAATGAACGTATGTGTAATAGTGACAGACCGATCCATAATCTAGGTAAGATTGGCGCTAACATTAGTGCGGGAGCTGGTAATAGTCAAGGTAAAAGATGTCATATGGTTTTTGAGTACAAACCCATTAATCTTACAGATGAATTAAACATGGATGATTGTGTTGGATTGACAAGCAATAAAGAAATATCTGAAGACGCCGCTAAATGGGATGATGGACTCCTTGAAATCTTTGAAGAAAAGTCAACAGAAGTTAATAAAATGTATGAAACGATTGTTACTGATCGCATGAATTCGCATCAAACGAGTATTCAGGATGTACTTAATTCACTAGAGCATTATACAGGTAATCTGAATAATAAACAACTATCTGAAGTGAAAGAGATTCATAGTACATATTCCACATTTGTGAGTAAAGGACTCTGTAAATATGATGATGAAAAAGATAAGTGGATATATTTGAATAAACAACCTACAGGTGAAAAATTGAAGAAAGTACGGAGTAACAGCAATCTTATATATTCGGCTCAAAATGTTGTAAGAAAGAGTAATAAGATTATCAAAGAAACAGAACAAAAAAGACGTAAGTTGAAACGTATTAAGTCCATTGCTGAAGAGCATAACCTAAACATTAAGGATGCTGAGAAATTCCTTGATCTTCAAGATACAATGTATGAAGAAAAATCAAGTATTGATAATAATATCCTCTTATTTAATGCGAAATCAAGTTCTATAATCTCAATGATAAATTCGATTGATAGTATGGCTAATCTACCAAATATAACTAATATATCTAATTATGAAAAGATCAAATCTGATTATCAAAACAAACTAAAAGAAGCCATTCTGGCTGAAGAAGAGAAGAAAGAGAAAGAGGCTGAAGAAGCCAAAAAGGCTGAAGAAGCCAAAAAGGCTAAAGAAGCCAAAAAGGCTGAAGAAGCAAAGAAGGCTGAAGAAGCAAAGAAGGCTAAAAAAGCAAAGAAGGCTGAAGAAGCAAAGAAAGCTGAAGGAGCAAAGAAGGCTGAAGAACATGTAACTAATGATTCAGGAGAGGGAGAGCTATGCGATGGAGAGAATAAAAAAGAAGTAAATAAGAAATCGAATGAGTCGACGATACAACGACAGAGTGAGATTGAATCATTTGTTCGAGGCCTAACTGAAGAAGAAAAAGATAAGGTTAGAGAGATGCTTGACACTACCTAAATGTAAGTTATTCAATGGATTGTTAATATTTAACCTGGACTATTTCGTATAGCACTTGCTACTAGAAGGATAAATATGATAATCAAAATGATGATCACTAGAATAGCACAGAATTTCCTTTTATATTTATTGCATTGTTTTTTTTTCTTTCCTTTATGGTATTCGGTGAATGAATTGGATTCACCAAGGCTATCTCTATCGTTTGTTTTATCTACTACAATAATATCTGAAAAGGAAACCCTCGATGTTGGATTTATCGGTTGACTTTCACTCGTATGTTTTGATTCTTCCATATAATACTTCACTTTAGTATTCAAAAAAATACATTAATCAAATTTGATAAATAACATTTGAAAGATTCATAAAAAACGATGTATTTTTACTATTTTCAAAGGTATTGGAGAGTCAAAAGAAAATATATAGGATTCATTATCCTTGCGTTTCTAATTTATATTTCACACATCCTCCTTTGTCATTTGGGTTATTGAAGTAATCATACAAAATTACTCGAATAGAACATAATTATTAAGAATAGGTAATTCACCCATAATGGGTATCGATTCCAATAGTTTAACATTTGAATAAGATACATTCCTTATAATAGTTTTTTTGTATTTAAATAAAAGTTTAAAATTTGATTTTGATTGGTATTTATTATTAAATAAAAACATGAGCATGGAACAAGGGGATTTCGACTACATCGCGTTTGAAAAGGCGGATATCGATAATAATGTTAATTATTTCAATGAACTTAAAGCAAGGGGTTTTGAAAATGATATGAAGTTTCATCGCAACCGCACGTTTGGCATTTGGGAATGGAAGAATTATGATGCGTGGGTCCGCATCGTGCTGCCCGAGGGACCCGAGCCCGAGCCCGA
>PAZD01000060.1 GCA_002715405.1 Acidimicrobiaceae bacterium | reverse complement strand
TTTTTTTGAAGATGATTTTTTTGATTTTTTTGAAGATGATTTTTTTGATTTTTTTGAAGATGATTTTTTTGATTTTTTTGAAGATGATTCTTCTTCTGAAGATGATTCTTCTCCTAATGCTAAATATGGATTTTGTGGTCCAGAGGTGGTCTTTTTACTTTTTTTTGTTTTAATCAAAAATGAAGGTGTTTCCGGATGAAGGCTTGATTGTTTAGATTTCCATTTTATCTTTTGTCCGCGATTTGGTATTTTTATTCTTACTCCGAATGTTTCTTTTTCTTCATCATTTATTTCGCAATAAAAATAGATTCCAGCTCGTATTAAATCTCTTTTATATTCTTTACTTTTCTTCATTGCTGTACTTGAAAAAACTTGATATTCTCTTTCTCCATTTATTAAACTATTTATGAATAATTTTGAATTTATATCTTTTTCATCTGTAATATGCGGATTATCATCGAATAATGCGATCTTTCCAGGTATTGAACATAAATTTTCACGGAGACTAATTATCTGTGAAGGATTACATCCAAATGTTACATGGAAGTTCCATGGAATATATAATTTATTATCTCCATTGTAAGATCGTGGAAGTGTTTCAAAATACCAAGGTAGACCAATAAATTTTTTATCCTTAAATAGCTCTTGTAAATCACTATCTATCTGGTTAATATATTTCTGAAAATATCCTTTACGATCAATTAAATTATCACCATTTAATAGTCGATATTCTTTTACTCTTTTACCACTCTGATTGCTCCGAGATCTTTTATCCTTGAAGATAATCATATTGCTTATTTTTAAACTTCCTATATGTGCTTGACCACCTTTCATACTATATATAATACTACAATATTATAATTGATCACGACATAATGGACATGAATTATTACTTTCAAGCCATTCTGTAATACATTTTGAATGATAATAATGATAACATTCTAATATAATTATCTTTTCTTTCTGTTGAAAATCTTCTAAACAGATTGAACAAATTTCACCTTCTTTCTTTTGATATTCTGTAGTCTTTTTTTTAACTTTATCGATTAATTCAATATTCATTTCTTCATCATTACGTTCATAACTACACATTCCACATAGAATGGAAAAAAAAACAATAAATACAATTGCTCCCATCAATAATATTATATCTGCTTCAGGATTAGGTTCAGTATTTGATCTATCATATCTAGATCCCCAATTACTATCATAGTTCATATTATATGTTTCGTGTTCCATACTATTACTTTTCCTTGCTTTTTAAATATATTTATGTACGGTTCCCTTTTTTACTATATATTCCACATTGAAAACATGCACAGATACAATGGATTAGGAGAATAACTCCAAGAATCTTAAGGATAACTTCCCAAATATCCATCCAATCATCATATTTACATTCATCAGGATGTTTATGGAGATTTAATTTTATATAAGAACATTGAAATCGACATGGTTGCAAAGGAGTACAATTTATATATTCATTTTTATTTCCAAAATCAATCACATGTTCGGTAATTGTTGTATTCCTTAGATCAATTATTTCCCTTGCCTCATTTGTTCCTTCAATATAATCATTAATACTAACTATGATCCAAATGATAATCATTATTACTATCAGGACACAAGTACAACCCATACATATCCATCCAGATTGTTTTTGATACCATTTTAATTCTGGTTCATCTGATTCATTCGGTTTGTGTGTACCAGAACTGACTTCTTCGTACTTACTATCTTTAGGCATCGTAATATATTTTTTACTTATACCAAAATCAAAATATCAAATTTTAAAATAACATAAAGAATAAAGATATATATTATATAGTATGGAAGAAGTCACTCATCACATTAAGAAATACATCCAATATCATGATCAATTTACAGAAAAATATGGAGAAAATACAATTGTATTAATGCAGGCAGGAAGTCATTTTAATATCTTTGCTATTATTAATGATGAAGTAAGTATTGGTCCTGATATTTATCATATCTGTCAGAATGTTCTTAATAATGCTTTACAAGTTACAAAACAAAATAAAAATAAACCAGAAATTTCATTTAGTAATTGTCTCCTAGCTGGATTTCCGATTCATGTAATCCAAAAATATGAAGACATTCTTTTAAATAATAATTATACCGTTGTAATTGTAGAACAAATCACACCACCTCCGAATCCTGAAAGAGGAGTCACACGAATTGTTTCTCCTGGAACAACTATTAATAATTACAATAAACAAGAAAATCATTATCTGATGTCAATCTATATTGAAAAAAATTCATATATGAATAAAGATGTTTATATCTCTGGAGTATCATCCATTGATCTTTCAACAGGTAGGAATTATCTTCATTATATTATTAGTAAATTGGATGATAATAATTTCTGGAATGATGAAATTGGTCGATATATTCATTTTTATAATCCATCTGAGATCATCTTTCATCTTAAGAATTTAGAACTTTCACAGAATGATATTATTCAATATTGGGATATTTCTCATAACTCGATCCAAATTAATCATTATAAAGATAAAAACTTTCTTAAAACAACATTCCAAAATGAATTCCTTCAAAAGATATTTAATCTTAATTCAATGATGACACCGATTGAACATTTTGATCTTGAAATGAAACCAGAATTAGTAATATCATATATCTATCTTTTACAATATATTCAAGATCATAGAGCGGATACATTACAAAATATTGAAAGGCCACAGATGATTCATGATAATCAATGTTTATGTTTAACCTCGAATTCAATTCGTCAATTAAATGTTATTAATAATTACTCTTATTTCAAGGGTAAAAATGAATCATTATTATCGGTTTGTAATATGTGTGTTACACCAATGGGTAGAAGGCTTTTTAAAGAACGATTATTGTATCCATCAATCAATCCGAATATAATTAATCAAAGATATGATTTTATTGATCTTTTTAAAGCAGAAAAGTTTTATGAAAAAGTTCAACCTATTCTCAGGAAGGTTTCGGATTTAGAAAAATCATTACGAAAGATGGGTCTTAATCTCCTTACACCGAATGATTTTTATTCAGATAAATTATCATTTGAATATTGTAATAAGGTAATTGATGTATTAAAAGAAGAAAAGAAAATATTGGAAAAGATGAATGTTAGTGATACGATTGAATCTTTTGATAATTTTTATAATGAGATTCATAAAACTTTTCAATTTCAAAACTTTTCATGTACGGGAAATTTAGAAAAATCAATATTAAATAAAGGTTTTAATGATGAATTGGATAAATATGATCAATGTTCAAATGATCATTATTTGATGTTGAAAAATATAGCGGAAAGATTTTCTAAATTATTGGATGGATCAGAAACGAGTGTAAAGTTGGATTTTGATGAAAGGAATCATTGGTTTTTGTATTGTACAAATAAACGATCGGAAACATTCAAAGAAAGATTAACAAATTTAAATGGAAAAGCGATTCATTTAAAAGATGAAAATGAGAAAACAATACAAACATTTACAAAAGATGATTTCACTTTTAAAAAGAAGGATGGATCAAGTACGATGATACTTACAAAGCATACAAAAACATTATCATCGGAGTTGATGGAATATCAGGAAAAATTAAGTAAGTTAAATCGCAATCAATGGAAAACGATGACAATATCCATCTTTAAAGAATATAGTGTATCATTAAAGAAATTCTATCTGGTGTTATCTGAAATCGATTTTTATTGTTCAGGAGCAAAATTATCGATTCAAAATGGATATTGTAGGCCTAAGATTAAAAGTGGTACAAAAAGTTATGTAGATATAAAAGACCTTCGTCATCCTATCGTTGAGAAAATCCATACAAATACAGAATATATTACAAATGATATTCATCTAGGAAAGAAGGATGAAAAAGATGGAATTTTGTTGTTTGGAACAAATGCTTGTGGTAAATCGACATTTATGAAAGCTGTTGGATTGAATATTATCATGGCTCAGGCGGGTTTATTTGTTGCAGCATCATCATTTATTTACAAACCTTATACACAGATTTTTACAAGAATCTTAAATAATGATAATATCTTTCGATCACAATCATCATTTGCAGTTGAGATACAAGAGCTACGTGGAATTTTGAATCGTTCTGATGAAAATTCATTAATTTTAGGTGATGAATTATGCTCCGGAACAGAAAGTATTTCTGCTTTATCGATTATCGGTTCGGGATTACATAGTCTATGTAAAAGAAGATCATCTTTTATATTTACATCTCATTTACATCAGTTAACCACTTTAGAAGAAGTAAAAGCATTAGAAAATTTAAAGGTTTATCATCTAAAGATAGATTATGATAAAGAAAAAGATATATTGATATACGATCGCAAATTGGAGGAAGGGTCGGGTCCATCAATTTATGGGTTAAAGGTGTGTGAGGCGATGGGATTATCAAATGAATTTATTTCATTTGCGAAACAAATTCAGAATAAATTGGAAAATAACGAAACAATTACGAAGCAATCGCAGTATAATACAAATGTATTTATGGATGAATGTAAAATATGTTATAGAAAAGGATGTCAATTAGAAACCCATCATATAAAAGATCAACAATTTGCGGATAGTAATAATATGATTGATCATCATCATAAAAATGTTAAACATAATTTAGTTCCATTATGTAAAGCTTGTCATCTTAAGGTGACAAATCATGAGATGATAGTTACAGGATGGAAAGAGACAAATAAAGGACGCATTTTAGAGTGGAAGATGGCTGAAAAGAAATTATCATCAAAAAAGAAATTTAGTCAAGAACAACTTCAACAGATTACTGAATTAAGAAGTGATAATAAGAATCTATCTCAAAAAGATTGTTTAAAAAAGATTGAGTTAGAGAATAATATTAAATGTAGTATTACAACTTTCAAAAAAATAATGGATGATAATTATTAACATTCGAGTTTATCAATTGATTCGCTCATCAAGCTTGATCTTGTATATCATCCAACCGAACAATATATATATATAAAGGATAATTTTGAAAGAATAATATAAGTATGTGGGTTACATGTTATGAATGTGGAGGTAGTGGATTTTCTAAAAAGGATACTTATAAAAATAATCAAAAAAATGATACAAAAGAAAATAAGAACATACATTGTTCAATTTGTAACCCACAAGAACAAGATATCAATCCACTCTTAAGAGGACAACTTTGGATTGAAGATAATTTTTTTCCTTTAACACCTCCCTCTTCTCCCTCATAGATTATTTTTCTTCTTTTTTAAGGATAATATTATTAAAGAGTGTTCTTCTTACAGAGGGGGATACTTTAATTATTCTTTGATTCTCTTTAGCAGATTGTTCTCTTAGTTTCTTGATAGGAATTGTAGGAGCAACGCCAGTTAATATAGGTGTCATTGTTTCTTTTTGGAAATGAATGAAATCTTGAATTCAAATTTAGTAAGTAAATTATTTAAAATTTGAGGTAAATTGTTGAATACTTACTAGTATCGTTGAAATGATGTTATCAGATGATTATCCAACAATATATGAAGATCCTCGTGATGGTTTAGGCGAAGAAACTGGTTACTACTATTGTGAACGATGTATTGAGTCAGGATATCTCTTTCATCCATCTGATGATGAAGAAAATGATTTAGATTCTCCACAATCGAAATGTATTCGAGTGATACCATGCGTGATTTGTGCGATGGCAAATGGTGGAGCATGGGGATGGAAAAAGGGTCATAAAGGAGATATTAATTATGTCCTTAAGTCGAATGGTAACGATCCAGGGAAGAGTGGGATTGTAGATCTATTAAATTATCATTCTTCGGATCCATATTGTAATTGGAAGATTACAGATGAAGAAATTGTACTAGGTTTTATTCAAAATGGATTGTATCAACATTATAGGTGGGATGAAGTAATCGATATCGGTGAAGGGCCAAGTCGTCTACGACCTACATTACCTCCAACGGGCTATCTTAATAGGGATGATCCGAGGTATTCTGATAATTGGTACTGGTGGAAGATTATACCCTATAATGTTGTTCTTCCGAAGCGTTTAGTTAAGGTCTTACGGGATCTTTTATCTGATTATTGTGAGAATGATATCCCTTTTACGAATCAAAAGAAACATGAAAGTGAATATGATGAAACATCATGGGAATATTTCTGTGAAACATTTATAGAGCCAGCACATGTAGTTCATATCTTCATCAAGACATTAGAGAAAGTATTAGATATGAATAGGCACAATCTACCAGGTTCATCAACGATCACAGATTATCATAAGAATAGATGTAATATTCCAAGTCGTTTCTTATCATTTTATCCTGAAGCGGATAAAGTATTAATTATGGAATGGATTCATAGAACTACATCCTGGGGGATATCAAATGGATTTCATAATGATTATAATGAGAGTATTCATTTCTTAGTTAATGGAACAGGTGATATATTTGATCTAGGATATGAATATGCGAAATTACCTATTATGGATCGTGATCTATTTGGAACTACATTAAATAATGTAATTGAATATGATTGGATGAGGATAAAATCATGGAATAGAGATTATAGTATACTTGAATCAACACAACATCCTCCCTCAGAAGAGGATCTAAATAAGTTATGGAATACAGATAATTACCTAAAATTATATAATGATGTATATAAAAGAATTATGTTTGAAGATACATCATTAAGTTCTGATATACATGAATATTCAGATTATGATAATGAATATCAATTTCGTTGTATACTTGAAGAATCAGAATATACTGAAAATAATGAAAATAATGAAAGATTGATCGATTCTGAAGGGATCATTCAAATTCTTAAAAACCTTCAAGGTATTGTTGAGGATGATATTAAAGATCATATTTGTGAGAATACTTACATTCAGGTTCAGAATAATATGAGAGACATTTATCGTATGGTAAAGTTGTGAGAATAAGATGTTTAAAGATAAAAGTTTTTTTTATTGTAGTAATGGAAAAACATATTCATAAATCACAATTAAATGATCATTTTGTATTTCAAGAAAATGATGATATTATTTTTATGATTATCAAAACAACAGATCATATGATTCATTCATTTAAAGGTGATCGAAATTCATTTCCGGGAGATAAAGATACACTTTTATCAGTACGATCATGTGATACTTTCTTTGATAATATAAAATCAGATAATGAAGTAGATATAATCATTATTTCAAAAAAGGTTCCTAAGAAAATAATTGATTATGTAAAGACAAAATCAAGTATTATTTTTAAGAATATTAACCTTCATATATTTGAATATGATGATTTATTATTTAATATTATTTATTTAATATATAATGATGAATATATTGAAATTAAGGATATGAATCATGTCTTTTTTTTTAAGAATGAATGGAAAGAATTAAAATAATATCATTTTTTTTTATTGTTATTATATAAAATGTTAAACTATATTGTTGAATTTATTGGTACATTTATTTTCTTATCAGTTATTCTAAGGGTTGGTGAACCAATCCCTATCGCAGTTGCTCTCTTAGCATCGATCTATTTTGGTGGAAGTATTAGTGGTGGTCATTTTAATCCTGCTGTATCAATTATGATGTATCTTAAAAAATCATTATCTGGTAAAGATCTTCCAATGTATATTTTATCCCAAGTTGTCGGTGGTATGACAGCTCTTTATTTCTATCGTATGAATAAAAATGCTTAAGGGTTTAAGTACAAAACCATGGTAAATGTTTCGTTGTCTTAAGTATTGTTGTAAAAATAAGAGAAAACAAAAACAAAAACAAAAACAAACATATGTATTAGAGTTGGAAGATGGTAAATATTATGTTGGAGAATCAAATAATGTTGTGAAACGAATTTGGGTTCATGAAAATGGTAATGGATGTTCATGGACAAAGAAGTATAATTTTATAAATGAATTAAAACCATTAACACAACAACAACCTTATTTTACTGAATTAGTCGAGACATTAAGATTAATTGAAAAATATGGTATTGAAAATGTAAGAGGATCAATGTTTACAAGTCCCTATCCATTATCTTTTAATGATAAGGTTATTGCTGCTCAGTTATATTGTGAATTAAATAATTTATGTAGAAAATGTGGTAGTAATGATCATTTTATAACTCAATGTAAATCAGATAAAATGGCAACATGGGTTCAAAAATTTGGTGGAAATCTATCATTTGATGAGAACATTTTACCAAAAGGAAGAAATTGTTTAGAGTGTAATAGTGATATTTCTAACCTTCAAAATAATTATCGTTATTGTCGTGAATGTTATCGAAAGATTTATTTTAAATAATTATTTTTTTTTCTTCCTTTTGATTTTGAATCCTTTGGCTGCTTTTTGTGCTGCTGCTTTCTTTTTCGCTGCTGCTGCTGCTTCCTTTTTTGCTTTTTCTGCTGCTTCCTTTTTTGCTTTTTCTGCTGCTTCATTTTTTGCTTTCGCTGCCGCTTTCTCTTTAGCCTTCCCTTGAAATGCGGCAATTGCTTTCTCTTTCGCTTTTTCTGCTGCTTGCTCTTTCTTTTCTGCTAATGCTCCCTGAAGGGGGTTCTCGCTTTCGGGCGCTGCTGCGGCTGGTGCCGGTGCTGCTACGGCTGGTGCCGGTGCTGCATATGCCTGATATACTGGCTCCTGCGGTTGCATTTGCATTTTCGCCTGCATCTTTAATTCTTTCATACGATCGACCGCTGATCTTTTTTGTTGCTTCGCTTGTTCCTTCATCTGTATTTCCGTTTCACTTAGAGGCCTTAATAGACTACCAATAATAGGAGTATTTTCATCTGCTTTAATAATTCCAATATTCATTGCAATGGCAGTAATAAGTATTGCAATTTTTGTTAAATATTCAGTCCATACAATTGATCCTGCAGCAGCTGTTAATGCAACTCCACCTTTTTGCTTTCTTTTTCGTTTTGTATCTTTCCTTCGTTGTTTTGTACCTTTTCTTCGTTGTTTCGTATCTTTCCTTCGTTGTTTTGTACCTTTTCTTCTTTGTTTCGTATATTTTCTTCTTTGTTTTGTATCTTTTTTTGTCATATATATATAATAGTAAATATTTATTTTGTGAAAAATTTGAACTTTTATTTAAAAAAATAATAGATAAATTATATTAAATGAAAGATAAAGTAGAATACGAGGAGAAAGATCTTCGTACACATGTATATGATGCTCCAGATACATATGCTGGTGGTGATAATAAAATACAAGATCATTTACCTATCTTAAAGGATGGAAAAATTGTTTTTCAGGAAATTGAATATATTCCAGTACTTTATAATATGTTTAATGAAGGGGCTGTAAATGCCCGTGATCATGCTGTTCGACTACAATCGAAAGAAGGGGTTAATCAAGTTACGAAAATAAAATTCAACTATAATAGTGAAACAAATGAAATCTCAATCTATAATGATGGTGATGGTATTCTAATTGAAAAACATAAATCAGGTATATATAATCCAGAACTCATCTTTGGAAGATTATTGACTTCGAGCAATTATAAGAAAGATGAAAAAAAAATAGTTGGAGGTAAGAATGGTTATGGAGCAAAAATTATTAATATCTTCTCAACAGATTTCACTATTGAAACGATTGATTCTGTAACAAAACAGAAATATACACAATCTTTTCATAAGAATATGACCATTATTAAAAAACCAGTAATTAAGAAATCAAACGCAAAACCATATACAAAAATTACATGGAAAACTGATTTTCCTAGGTTCGGTATTACTAAATTTTCTGATGATATGGTTTCATTTATGAAACGTCGTATTTATGATATTGCTGGAGTAACTGATAATAAGATAAGTGTATATTATAATGATGAAAAAATCAAGATTAAATCATTTTCTGATTATATTAATCTTTATTCTGGGAATAAGAAAATATATGAAAAACTTTCCGATCGTTGGGAAGTAGCAGTAAGTGTTTCCTTGAATGATAAGTTTGAACAAGTTTCATTCGTAAATGGTATTGCAACTCCAAAAGGCGGTGTTCATGTTGATATTATTACAAAGATGATTACATCAAAGGTGGTAAAATATATTACAAAAAAACATAAGAAGGAAGTTCCTGAAAAATATGTAAAGAATTATCTATCGATTTATCTAAATTCAGTAATTGAAAATCCATCCTTTGATTCTCAAACAAAGGAAAGATTGATTACACCGAAATCAAAATTCGGATCTCAACCAGAAATCAATGATAAATTGATCAAGAAAATATGCGAGAATGGATTATCTGAAAAGGTATTACAATTTTCAGAATTTAAGGATAAAACATTAGCTAAAAAAACAAATGGAACAAAGAAAAATAAATTAAGGGACATCCCTAAATTAGATGATGCTAATTGGGCAGGGACAAGGAAATCACATCTATGTACACTAATCCTAACTGAAGGGGATTCAGCAAAATCAATGGCCATTGCTGGACTATCGGTTGTTGGAAGAGATCAATATGGTGTATTTCCACTCAAGGGTAAGGTGTTGAATGTTCGTGACGCAACAATTCAGCAAATTGTCAAAAATTCTGAAATTACTAATATAAAAAAAATACTTGGTCTTGAATCAGGTAAAAAATATAAAGATATTAAAACACTACGTTATGGAAAAGTTATGATTATGACAGATCAGGATCATGATGGTTCTCACATTAAAGGATTAATCCTAAACCTATTTCATAGTGAATGGCCTGAATTACTTGATCTAAACTTTGTAAATTGTATGGTAACTCCCATTATTAAGGCTACGATAGGACAGAAAGTAAAATCATTCTATACCTTAACGGATTATCATAATTGGAAGATGAAAAATACAAAGAAATGTTCGATTAAATATTACAAGGGATTAGGTACATCAACCTCAAAAGAAGCAAAAGAATATTTTAAAGATCTAAAAGTAAATCAATATATCACTAATGATGAAACAGATCATTCCATGGTTCTTGCTTTCAAAAAAACAGAAGCAGATAAACGTAAAGAATGGCTCAAACAATACGATGAAGCTAACATTCTTGATTATAATTCTAAAGATACAAACATCAGTGATTTCATTCATCGAGAATTTATTCATTTCTCAAATGCTGATAATATGAGATCAATTGGATCATCGATTGATGGTCTAAAAGTCTCACAAAGAAAAATCCTATTCTCATGTTTCAAACGAAAACTCTACTCTGAAATTCGTGTTGCTCAGCTTTCAGGATATGTCAGTGAAAATGCGGCATATCATCATGGTGAAGCCTCTCTTCAAGGAGCAATTATTGGAATGGCACAGACATTTATAGGTTCAAATAATATTAATTTACTCCAACCAAATGGTCAATTTGGAACACGTATTATGGGTGGTAATGATTCAGCTAGCGCGAGGTATATTCACACACAATTAAATCCAATTGTTGATATTCTTTATCCATCTTCGGATTTCCCTCTATTAGATTATATCAATGATGATGGATTAATCGTTGAACCAAAATGGTATTGTCCTATTCTACCAATGGTTCTTGTAAATGGAATGGTTGGTATTGGAACAGGTTTTAGTACTACAATTCCCCAATTCAATCCATTGGATTGTTCAAATAATATTCAACGAAAACTTAATGGATTACCCTATATGGCAATGAAACCTTATTATCGCGGTTTTAAAGGGAAAATAATCAAAAATGTAGAAAAAGGAATTACCAAATTTATTACAAAAGGAAAATACACTATTGAGGATGATAAAATTATTATTACAGAACTCCCGATTGGTAAATGGACTCACGATTTTAAAGAATTTATTGAAAAAATAATCCAACTTGAAGATTCATGGATTCTTGATTATGAAAATCATTCGACGGATGATCATGTAAAGTTTATCGTAAAAGTAAATGATGAAGTCCTATTCGATAATACCTATAAAAAGAATGATGTCATTGAAGACAAATTTAAATTAACCTCAAGTAAATCTTTATCAAACCTTCATCTCTATAATAAAGATGGTGTTATTCGTAAATATGATACCATCTATCAGATCATTGATGAACATTACTATACGAGATATTCAATGTATGAAAAGAGAAAGGACTATCAAATCAATAATCTTAAAAATGAGATTAAACTACATGATGCGAAAATGATGTTCATTAATTACGTAATTGATGATAAAATTGTCGTGTATAAACAACCAAAGCAATCTATCATTGATACATTGCGTTCATTTAACTTCCCATTCTATGAATCGAATTCAATCATTGAATATGATGAAAATGTTGAAGTAAAAACAGAATATAACTATCTTCTAAATCTTTCAGTATATAATTTCACACTTGAAAAGGTTCAAGAACTAGAAAAAGAAATTCAGAAAAAGAATATTGAACTAAATACATTGACGAATACAGATATTAAAGAAATATGGAAACAAGAACTAATTACATTCGAAGAACAATACAAAAAAATGTATAAAATATAAAAAATATATAAAATATAAAAACATCTTAAGCCAATTATTTAATCATCATTTTTTTTTAATATTTAACTATAGTATAATGAAAGATAAAAAAAAAAAATTGACAATTTTTACAGAAAAAGAAGATATTATTACCATTGTAAAATCAAATAAGGAAATAAAAGTACCTTGGTTTGAATCCTATGTCGCTCAAACAGTAAAATCAATTGAAGAAGCTTTCAGATTTAAAGCAAAAAGAATCATACTTACCGGTATTAAAGGTGATATTCAAAAAGGTAAATTCACATTACTTGAATGGCCTAAAATGATTCAAATTATTCAAGAAGCAATTGAACATGAGAAAATTAAAGGAGCATCGTGGGAAACAATTGAAGAAAGAAGGATTAGTATTGACTTTATCGATGAACTTATCAAAAGGGCAGATGGAGATACTCATATTATAATATGTTCATGTCCTGAAATATTCATGGAAAAGGTTAATAAAGCTTGTGGTAATAATCGAAATGTTCATTTAACATTCGCAAGAAGTGGAGATATTAATAAATTATTCTCAGATAAACGTCTAGAGAAGAAAAAAGATAGAAGTAAACAAAAAAATAAAAGTAAACAAAAAAATAAAAGTAAACAAAAAATTAAAAGTAAAACTAAACAAAAGAGTAAAAGTAAAAGTAAAACTAAACAAAAGAGTAAAAGTAAAAGTAAAAGTAAACAAAAGAGTAAAAGCGGAAAGAAATAAACAAATTAATCGTGAAATCTTACATTATATTTATTTGTAATATGATTATCTACTTTTCTTGTTGGTCCACCCATTATATAAGAATACATCCGTGCTCTACCCAAAGATTCGGCAGTTTGATTTGGTCTAGAACCTGAACTATAATATGCCCCTTTACCTTTTCTAACAACTTCCATCAATGCCTTTTTAGGAATACCAGTTACACGTTCAATTTCTTTATATGTCTTAATACCCTTACCATATTTTGCTTCAAACTTTACAACCCATTGACTCTTCTTCGATTTATGACTTCTTAGTTTTGGTCGATTAATATATTTCTTTTTTTTATAAGATTTCCTTGATTTATAAATATTATGTATCTGTTTTTGTCTATCTTTCTTATTTAAACGTGATGTATATTTTTTTGGAATTTTCCCTTTCATAATATATTAGTTTAAAATATTTAAAAAAAAACTAATCATTAATTATAAAATGAGTGATATTGAAACAAAAGAAGAAAAAATTGATTATCTAGAAGTTGATGAAGCAATTCCCGGACAGAATTATGTTTGTTTATCATTTGTTTCCCCAGAAGATTTAATCGAATCAAAAGAGGGATTTAAAGTTGCTAAATTTCTTCAGTCTGTCTGTAAGGATAAAGATATGGACTTTAAAAAAATAATGGAACAATATAAAGACTTTACCTACAAATTTCAAGATGATCTTCAAAAAGACTTTGATGAACAAAATGATTTTAAAACAAATATTCGTGGTCTGAAGGTAAGGGGGACCTATAATACTAAAGAGGAAGCTGAAAAAAGAGCAAAAAAACTACAAACTATAGACTCTGACTTTCATGTTTTTGTTGGACAAGTTGGTTACTGGTTACCATGGAATCCATGTGCTGATAAGATTGAAGATGAATCATTTGTAAATTCCCAATTAAATGATATGATGGAAAAATATAAAGAAAATACGATTAATAAAGATATTTTTTATGAAGAACAAAAAAGAGAAAAAGTTCAGGCAGCGCGTGAAGAAGTTATTCGTAAAAAGAAAGAAGAAGCCGCTGCTAAAAAATTAGAAAATGTTTCTGAAGAACCAATCGAAGAAGGAGAAACAAATGATGTTGAAGAAACAAAAGAAGAACATGTTGAAGTAATTAAAGAAATAATAGGTGAAGAACAAAAAGAAGAACAAAAAGAAGAACAAAAAGAAGAACAAAAAGAAGAACAAAAA
>PAZD01000059.1 GCA_002715405.1 Acidimicrobiaceae bacterium | reverse complement strand
TTTGAAATATTTTGTATTGGTAAATTAGATGTATTCTCTTCAAAAGATGCTGGTTTGAGGCTAGCAATGAATAATTCTGGCATGATAAAACCAGATAGTAATTGGGAAATGTATGACAAATATGCAAGCAAATGGTCTCCATATAAGTCAATTGCGTCGTTGCATCTGTGGAAAACAGTAGATTAAATAATTAACCGCTCAGTAGCGTTGTTTGTGACTTTTTTAGGATAACTTTTCTTAGACGGGCAAGAACAAAATCTCACACAAGACCAGCTTCTTGAAACGTTTTATTTCAAATGGGTATGTATTGATGAATAAAGAAGAAAAAGTTCTTCTAAGTAGTTCTAACTGTTAGGAATTATCTCGTCAGACACAACATAGACGATTTTATCATCAAAGAGATTTTTGTAGTAGATTCTTACAGAGTCAATATTTGTACTTTGAATATTGTATGTCTTATATTGAGGAATTTTGGGAAATCCGCCTGTATATGTTGTTGTATACTCTATTTCTACTAGATCCGTTATTTCATATATTTTATTTGTATTTTCTTCAATAACCTCAATTCCTACTATTTCTATTTTTTTGAAATTGCATGTGGGGTTATTTCGGTTTTCAAAGCAGAAGGTATTTTCATTAAAACTACCGTCTTTTGGGTAGTCAAAAGCTGTAGACCAAACTTTTATTACATAACAATCATCTGACTTAAAAAACTCTGACTTGATTAGCTCATATTGGTTCACAACATCCTTAATTTCATTAGATCGGTCATTTTTTATGGTTGTTGAGTTACTACATGTGTACTTCTTTCCCTTGAGAGTTTCTTTTTTCCTTGAAGATCTTTCAGATAATTCATCTCTAGATTTTGCCATAAGACCTAAAGCTCTTTCTTGGAATTCATAGAAATTCACCTTTTCTAATAGCCAGAACTCTTTAATTAAATGTTTGTACCAATCACTTTCAACTTTTACTATCTCTCCATAGAATTTTTCATTCGAAACTAAATCTGAAGTGAATTTGTATACTGTTTCTATATAACTTTCAAATATTTTTTCATCATATAATAATTCCTCTACAAACCCATCAGTTATATTTGTTACTAAGTTGTTATGATTATATCTTTGAAACAAGCTACCATCATGCGCAATTGGTTCCAAGTATCCTGTTGATGGATTGTAGTAAAAAAGAAAGTTATGAAATATTACAGGATGGTAGGTGCCAAGCGTTTCTACTATTCCTATGTATCTTCCCATTAAAACTGGATCGAATACCTCAGATGCTTTCAAGTGTCCTTCCAAGTATTCTCTTAGACGCCCTTTAGCGATTTTTTCATATTCTGAAAGTTCAGAGTTGCTTTTTATCTGTTTTGATTCAAGTGAATCAAAGGTTGCGGTTCTATAAGTAACAGTTCTACCAGATAACGATATCGAACTATTTACTAGCTGTGGATTTCGAGGTGCTTTGAACCTCAAAACCACAGAGTTTAGTCTTCCAGATCTTTCTATATGCTCTTTTGTCCCAACTTCTTCAATTTGAAATATTCCTTTATTTTGACCGTTGATTATCAAATTAACCAATTTCAACTCTGTTGATAATATTCCGTATTGTTTGGTTATATACATGAAAATTGGTTCTAATTGAAAATCTCTTACAAGGGGGTGTTGAAGTGTGAATTCAGACATTCCCGCATATGTACCCCCCTTAACTTCCACACGAAGAGATTCCTTGTCCTTGTATAGAACATGGTCTAATCCGTTCCCTTTTAAGTTGAGTGTTATATCTAATGTCTCATTAGTTTTGGTTCTAATACTCCCCGGAACACTCAATTTTTCTCTTTCATGAGCTGTGCCAAATTCTATGGCTTTTTTAATTTCCTCATTAATTGTTGTTTCAGATTCAAACGATAAATCTATATATATAGTCCCTAAAGGCTCTAATGTAAGTTCTCCCAAATTTATTGGAGACGACATTATTTTTTTTATGTAATCAATACTTGTATAAACTCGTTCACCTGAATCAATTCTTGTGACACCTTGGTAGCCCTTTTCCATAGCGAATAATGAAAGCCTTACTGTTACATCGGTTACCTTTTTTGGATTTAGGCTTACTACCCAACCAGAGAACACAACAAGTAATACAAGAAAAAAATATAGGTATTTCTCTTTACTGTCTTTTTTTGTCTCAGTATTTAATTTCATAGCTTTTTCTAAAAAAGTATAGTGATAAACACTAAAATAGAATGTTGTGGAAGAATTAATTTCAATATCCGACTCAATAACTATTTCGCCTATAAGGATTTCATTAGATTTACTCTTAGTTTTTATAATTTCCAGAATCACTGTTTGGCACTATGAGAAATACTCTTTGAGTAGTGCATTTTCTAATACAAAAAATGCTTTCAGTATTGTTGCTTTGAGTACAGTATTAATCATCTCAGTAGTGAAATCATCTCTTGCTTTATCTCTTGGTTTGGTGGGTGCCTTATCAATAATAAGGTTCCGAACACCTATAAAAGATCCAGAAGAGCTTGGATACTTATTTTTTATAATTGCAACAGGTCTTGCAGCAGGGGCTGAACAAGAAATCGCATTAATAGTCTCAACACCTATAATTTTATTTTTCTTGTACTTGATTAATCTCAATAAACAAAGCAAAAAAGAGAGAGGGATTCTTTATCTTGAAGTTGAAGAAAAATTATTAGACAGTGTTGTTGAGGCATTTCAAAAAGGAGGGTATCATTTTTCACTAAATCGACTTATTAAAGAAAAAAGTAAATTTTCTTTAGATGTGAATGTTGGAAATATAGATTTCACCGATTTAAATAAACTAATTAAAGAGATTGAAGGCAAAGGCGTCGAGCTCCTAACCTTTATTTCGAATGAAGAATAAAAAATCAGTACCTAGAGTAGAGTTTAAATACACTTTTGATAATAGAGACTACAACAAGGTACTACAGGATATACATAGGTCTGAGTTATTTTTTACCAAACAATATGATGATAGAAAGGTGAACAGCATCTATTTTGATACCTATAATCATCAACAGCTCAATAGAGCAATAGAAGGATACTATGAAAAAGAGAAATTTCGCTATAGGTATTATCAGGAATTAACCCCTGTAGTAAATGGGCAATGGGAAGTGAAAAAAAAGTTAGGGATTGTAACTATTAAGGATGTATTTCAAGAAGAAGTACAAATGAATGATATGTTCAACAAAATAGCAAATTATAATATTTCCTCAAACGAGAAAGTTCAGTTCTATCTTAAGAAATTTTCTCATTTAAATAGCCTAGTTTCTTACCATAGGAAGTATTTTGTTTCTAGTAAGTATGGAGTAGATTTAAGACTAACTATTGATACAGGAATTAAGACCTCAAAGTATATTAATGGATCTATATCGAGAGAAAAACCTTACAACAGCAATGTGGTTGAAATAAAGATTTCAAAAATCCTATACGAGGATGAAAAATTAAATCGTATTTTATCTTTTCCAAGAGTAGGTTTTTCAAAGTATTCAATGGCCTAATGGATAACCTTTCTCTGAAAAACAAGGGGTCGGCAGTTTGATTCTGCCTCTGGCCACAAAAAAACCAAGTTAGTTAATATGTTTTTATAAATGTTATTTGTCAGCACAAGTTTTCTTTTTATCTTTCTCCCAGGCCTTCTAATTCTCACATGGTTTCTTAAGAGAAGATATTTTAATACTGTATTGCTAATGGGGAGCTTATTTTTCTACTGGGTTGGAAATGGTTTCTTTTTAATAATAATTTTATATATTGGAATTTTATTGTATTTTCAAATCAAATATGATTATTTCAGTAATAAAACAACCATCTCACTAATTCTGGCACCCCTACTTTGGTTCAAATATTCTACTTTTACAGTAGACATGCTTTCTAAAATATTTGATCTAAATATGAACACCTATTCTGGAGAATTACCACTTGGAATCTCTTTCTTTACATTCCAATCTATTGCTTATTACATAGATACAAAAAAGCAAGGCAAGAATCATTTGAATAGCTTGTCCGAAATAGTCTTGTTTCTTACATTTTTTCCTCAATTAGTTGCTGGACCAATCATTAAATCTATAGATTTTAAATCAAACTTGATAAAGAGAGACAGATTTAAGAAAGATGAAATGCAATATGGAATTTTAAGAATTGGTTATGGATTAATAAAGAAACTTCTTTTTGCAAACTCCCTCTCAAGACTAGTTGATGTACAATCACAAGCTTTCGAGACAGAAGTTTCTATGTTATCTGCATGGATTATTGTTTTGGCATTTACGTTTCAAATATACTTTGATTTCTCGGGTTACTGTGATATTGCTGTTGGTTTAGGAAAGCTCCTAGGTTTCAATCTTCCAGAAAATTTTAACTTTCCTTATCAAGCTAAGTCATTTTCTGAATTCTGGAAAAGATGGCATATAACCTTGTCGCAATTCTTTAGAGACTATGTATATATACCGCTTGGGGGGAATAAGAATGGAATACTCAAAACTTACAGGAATTTATGGATTACTTTCCTATTAACCTCTCTGTGGCATGGAGCAAATTATAATTTTATATTATGGGGAATAATCCACGGTTTATTTTTATCAATAGAAAAAATATTTAGTAAATCTTCTCTTTTTTCTTTTGTGTTCAGAAGAAGGTTAACCACCTTTATCTTGGTTTCAGTGTCTTGGGTCCCCTTCAGATTCTCTGAATTCGAACATATAGGGATAATATTAAAATCTCTTTTCTCCTTCAGTTTTGTAAATGATTACACAATGGCCTTCATAGTTACAGAAATAAATTTATTAACACTCATTGCTTTTATTGCTGGAATTTTATCAGTAATTATAAATGAAAAAACTATAGAACTCTTTCATAACAAATTAACTACATCGGAACTGGGCTATTCAATATACATTTACAGCGTGCTTCTTGTGGGCCTAGCTGGTGTTTTTATCTCAGAATATTATCCATTTATTTACTTTAGGTTTTAAATATGAAGCATTCTATTACTCAAATAAAGATTATTTTCTTAGTAATTCTACTCATTCCTCTTTTTCTAACAACAGTTGAAAATCTAAGCAACAGAGAGGTTCAAGATTCTGAAAAAAGAGATCCTCTAGCAACTTACGACATTTGGGACGAATTTGGAAAGTTACACCCCGAAGGGCCTTTTACAATAGATGAATTTTATTCAATAGTTGATGATGAAATATGGTTTGGATACAAAAAAGAATCGACCCCGATCACAATCTCTGATGGATTAAGAATTGAGGAAGAGCTAATTACAATTGTTTTAAATTATATAGAAAGTAATAAATCAGAAAATATAAATAAGAATGATGCATTAAATAATAACTTTACTGAATTGATCTCTAGCATAGACCGAAAAGGTTTTATAGAAAAAACAGATTCATTAATTAACCAAAGTAATTTTAAAGAAATATTACTAAAAAATGTTTCTAATTTTTTCTGGGCTTTTGAGAAGGAAGCAGAAAATTTTCCTTTAACTGTTCTAAATAGTGAAATTTTTTATGGTAAAGAGGGGTGGATTTTTTCAAAGAGCTTATCTTCTTGTCCGTCATTAGATTCAGAAAACCTTCATAGAGAATCCCTTATTAAATTAAATAGCTCTGACAAAAGAATTATCATACTCCCGATCCCACTAAAAGGACAAGTAATCGAAGAGAAGCTACTTCCTTTTCAGATGTTTTTTATTAAGTGCGATGAGGTTAAAATTATAAACAAAAATTTAAAAAATCAGGCGGATAATTCTGAATCTACTACTTATATAGATCTTTATCCAATTTATTCAAGTAATAAAAACTCTACTCCCCTTTATGCGCAAGGCAATACCCACTGGTCAGACTACGGTCTTTCGATAGCCTTAGTAGAATTACTTTCTTCTATGGATGAAAATTCAATAAATAAATATGAAAAGGTTGGAGTAAAGTTAGCAAATAATGAAGTTCTAGAGAGGTTGAGTTTCATTAGTTTAGATACCTATGAAGATGACTATTCAGTTACCAGTACAGCAGACTTTTCGAAAGAAAGAATACTTTTGGTCAGAGACTCTTTTTTTGAAAATAGAAATGGAGGTAGTGATCTAAAAGCATTATTTGACTATGACGAGATTCACTGGAGTTATATTGAAAAAATTTCACCTGAAATATTTAAATTAATAATAGATAGTTATTCAATAATAATTGTCGAATCATCTATTGAAAACTTGCTCTATCACAACCTTAACGAAAAGCCTAGACTGGAAATACTTTCTAAACTATTTTCAGCCGAGGTTTTCTCAAAATAATGTTCTATTAAAAATGGTGTTTTTGAATTCTCTATTATTGATTAAATAAAAAAGCATTGTTGTTGGCAGGTAATTTATGTATCTTTCATTAAACACTCCAATTAATATCAAAACAATTATTATGCAAAAAACTAGAATTAGATAATCACTATTAGTTATATAATTTTTTCTTTTTTTACTATAAAAAAATAAAATACACGCAAAAATTAAAAGTAAGGCAAAGTTGTTAAGGTCTCCCTTTCTTGCAGCGCTAGAAAATGCTTCACTTAAATAATTTACAAAATCGCTAATGTTGTTTACTTTCACAAAAATCCAAACACCATAACAGAAATCGCCAATACTGTTGTTTTCATTTAGGCATTGCCATGAAATAGGACTAAATTGCAAATCTCTTTGTAGCAAAAATAATCTATATAAAATGTAAGGTGCAACCAAGGACAAACCTTCTA
The DNA here is from genome assembly GCA_002715405.1 of Acidimicrobiaceae bacterium. GTDB lineage: Bacteria > Actinomycetota > Acidimicrobiia > Acidimicrobiales > UBA8592 > UBA8592. The sequence goes on along the minus strand of PAZD01000059.1, from coordinate 28,039 downwards.
TTACGAGCGTTTTAAAACTTAGATTTTTTGTTATAAATTTTTTGGTTGCTATAAGAGTATAAAAAAAATAATTTATTACAAAAATAGGATAAATAAGAATTGTAAAAGAAGTAAATATCAATACTCGTTTTCTAAGAGTTGAATTATTAAAAATTTTTAACAGGTATAAGTTTAACAATATGGATACAGGTATCCACATGTTCATATCTGGGCTAAGGATATCTTTTCCTAAATTTGGCAAGTAAAAAATAAGGTAAAAAAGAAACGTTAAAAAATAATTTAATTTAAATAGTTTAGAAAATAGATAGTAGCTAATGAAGATTAGTAAAATATTTTGAAATAAATGAGCATAATACCAAGACAAATAAAATGATCTCACATTAAAACTACCAGATGAAGAGTAACTATTAAATTCGGTGGGTTTTATATCTATATTTAAAAGTTCAAGAAAAAATGTTGATATGTATCTAAATGGTATCGCCATAATATTGTGCAAAGGCCTTTCAATTGTATTTGAATTTTCTAGTAGTAAATATCTAGCAGGGTCACCTGTCGGTGTTATTACATCTACAACATCACAATCGATTTTTAAGAATGCACCATTGTATTCAAAGTTATCATAACCAGAAAACGTGTTTTCGAAACTTTTAGCCTGAACAAAAAAATTCAAAGGCAAATCAGCACCACATCCATGCTGGCTTTTAGTATTAATTAAAAACAACTGATGTGCTAAGAGCACAAAAAAAAGGAAAAAATATAACTTAATTTTATTTGTTGTCATCATGGATTAAATATTTTAATGTTTTGAAACCGTCAGAAAATGAAATCTTTTTCCCCTCTGCTCTACTTCTGGGTAAATATTTAATAGGTATTTCCATTATGTCTATATTTGATCGAATAAGAAACTTAGTTACTTCTGGTTCTATCTCAAAACCATCTTCTTTAAGTTCATCAATATTGAGATTCTGAATTTTGAATGATTTGATTGCTGTCTCCATATCAGTTAGATTTTGTTTAAATCTAAAGTTAATTATGGCCGTTAATGTCCTATTTGCAATGTACCTATGAAATCCCATTTCTATAATCTTTGATAGTGAAAAATCTAAAAATCTACTTCCAAAAATAGCATTAATATTTACATCTTTTTCGTAAGCTTCGATTATTTGCTCAATTACGTTTGTAGGAATTTCATCATCTGCATCAAAAAATATTGCAATAGAATCCTTTTCTTGTGATATGAATGCAAGCCCTTTTCTAAGGGCATTTCCTTTCCCAAAATTTTTTTCTGATTTATAGTGTTTAATATTTTCATTGATGTCTTCTAGGTTGAGATTTTCTGAACCATCACTAGAGCCATCATCAACAACTATAATTTTTGTTTTGTAATCTAATGTAGATATCTTTTCGAGGACTTTTTCTATAGTGTTGACTTCATTGTATATAGGGATTATTACCGTATATTCAAATTTCATATACATTAGTATAAATTGTACGAACTTTATATTCTTCAAGCATTTGTTTTTAATTAAAACTTCAAAACAAACTACAATGACCTAATGGATTTTAATGATATCGCAATATTCATACTCGTAATTTTTTGGATTATTAATGTTAGAAATGTAGATTGGAAGAGTCCAAAAACCTACAAAGTTTCAGGGCTGACCCTATCGGCAATCGCTCTTGGGGTTGGAATACTTTACCTTTTGGATGTTTAAATTAAATGGATAAAGAAAAAAAATCAAAGGTAATTCAAATAATTTTATTAAGCTTAATGGCGATATTCTATATCATTACCTCTATTCCAGCAGGAACTAGTATTGGACAAATTATTTTTGCTGGAGTTATTTTTTTGTTAATCATATATTTTGCTACTCGTGCTTTAAAATATTTTAAAATTATATAATTATAAAAAAACACATGGATAAAGAAAAAAAATCGGAGTTATTAAAAACACTTGGTTGGAGTGGTATAACTTGTTTTGGTGGTTTAGGAGCTTTTAGAAATGCAGACGTAGGTGATCAATTTGCTGCAGCTGCTATTTTTTTTGTCATAATATATTTTGTATTTCGAGTTTTTAGAATTTTTAATATTCTCTAGGGAGACTCTTTTAGCTCTACATTTTTAGTAACCTTGTTCTATGGACAAGGAAAACAGTGAAGATGCCTTTGAGGCTATCAGAGAACCTAGTTCTAGTAATAAAGGCCCAATAAAAGGAACAAAAGGGTTTTCCCCTCTTTTTGTACTTATTTGCGCAATATTAGGTTTGGCTTCTTATTTTTTAAGCATTTAAATCAGTAATTATTATTGAATCAATTATTTACCTATTAGCAGCATCTCCCTTACCTTTGCCGCTTGCAGTTACAACAATGTACTTGAAGTAATCAGCAATCGATAGTGTTTGGAGCATCTTTGCATCTGTCTCAGCTAGAAGTTCTGGGGTCGAAGTATCAAGTCCACTTACCTGAGAAAGACCAGTGATACCAGGACGTACATTGTAAACATGGCGGGCTTTACGAGCATCACGCAACTTTTGTTGACTAAATAAAGCTGGACGAGGGCCTACTAAGCTCATGTCTCCCTTCAAAACATTCCACAACTGGGGAAGCTCATCAAGATGAGTTTTACGCAAAAATGATCCAACTGAAGTAATTGCTGACACATCAGCAAAATGACTTGCAACAGAAGCAGTGTCTTTTTGCATTGTACGGAACTTTACTAATGTAAATGGCTTTTCCAAATGACCTATACGCTCTTGCCGAAATAAAGGTGAACCCGTATCAAGTAGGGTAAGCAAGAATATAAGAACTAGTAGGGGGGATAAAAACAGTAAGCCGAAGAAGGAAAATACAAAGTCAAATAAACGTAACATAATTCAATCTTAACCACGTATACTCTCCTAAATAAATCCTAATTTATTTACAGTATGCGTAGTATTGAAACCCCTTTTGTAATGGGCGATAAATGAATATGAATAGAAAAAAAAGAACAATCATTTTCTTTGCTCTAACAGAAAAGAGGTTTGTAGCTTTATTCTGCCTCTATTCGCAGTATTTTTCTAGTTATAATTAATTTGAAAACAAGTGATAACAGTAAGAAAAAAAATTAAACTTTATTTAACTCAATATGAGCATTTCTACTCCTATACATTTGCACTTTTAATTTATTTTATAAAAATTAGTAAATTTGAAAAAATTCAAATTACTTACGGAGATGATAGTTGGGTTTTGGTTGGAAGTGTCTACGAATCTTTATATGATAAATTAATTTGTTGTACATTGACTCACCCTGGTTCCTCACTTATATTTCAGCTTATTTTCAAAATTTCAGAATCAACTGATCTTTTTATTAAAATATTATTCCTGATTTTTTGCCTCCTCTCTGCTGTAGTTGTAAATAATAAATATTTATACCTGAATACTTATTCAAAACTGATTTTTCTTTCTCTGGTATTAAATTCTCCAATGCTGATGAATTATTCTCTTAGGCCAAAGCCTTACATTATGGAGGCATTAATTACTATCTATATCTTAAGTTTATTGCAGAAAGCTTTAAGAGAAAGCTATCTTCCTAGGTCCACAATAATTTTATTTTCGCTCTCTCTCTTTATTAGTCTTATTACGATCATTCCAATTATTGCATTTTTTATTGTTCTAATAAGGAAACGTAAATTAGTAATCAACGAAAGCAAGTTTCTACATTTATTTTTTTCAATTTATGTTTTAGGTATATCATATTTTTCCTTTCTAAGAAAAAGTGATGAATTAGATAATTTTTGGATTGCTTATTTTGCCCCCCAGGATGGAGGTTTCAATTTATTTTTCCGGTGGCTCTATTATTCTGGTCTAAGAATTTTTTCTGAATCTAATAAGCTAGATTTAGGAGCATCAGATTTTACAATACTACTTTCGGTAGTTCTTTTTTTACTTGGTTTGTATTATTTAATCTTTGTTACAGCAGATACTTCTATTGTTGAATTTATATTCTATATTTTTATTATCAATATTGGCTTAAGCATTTTTAGAGTCTTCCCCTTTGGGGGGTCGCGAGTAAATATTTATTACATGATATTGATAATTTATATCATGTCATTCGGTATTTATTATTTAGTTGAACTTGTGCCATTAAGTAATGCGCGAGTAACCATGGTGTATATTGTATTAATGGTCTATTCGATAAACAGCCTGAGCATTAGCTACAATCAAACAACTAGAGGTTTCGATCAACAAGCTGCTTCTGACATTATTAATTTTGTTAATACAACAAATGAAGATGTGATTATTTACCATGGTGGTTTATGGACAATAGGGACATTCTTTGAGAAAGAATTAGCCATGGAGAACGTATCTTACCCATGGTTAGGTAGCGGTGTATCAAATATGCCTACACCAGATTTTAACCAAAGCAATATACATATTGTCTGTAGAAGATACAAGGATGAAGGCCATTGTTTTGAAAAGATGAAAAAATATTTAATTGAAAATAATTTTACTAATATCTACCTTGCTTCAATTCATACACGAGAATATCAAAATAAAGAGTATATGGATGCCTTTGATAATCAAGGCTATAAAAAAGAAGTTAAGATTTTCGGACAAGAAGCCAAATTAATTAGATTTTACAAGTAGTGATTTCGTTTAGCTAAGTCGATACTTAAGAATAGAGTATATATATTTAAAGCCATCTTTTGTTTTTATTTTCTTCCCATCTTCATAACTTCTTGCCTTGTAAGAGATAGGAACTTCAATTAGGTTTTTGTTTTCTTTTAAAAATTTTGCTAATAACTCTACTTCTATAGCAAAACCATTTTCAATAAAAGTCGTTTTCCTTAAATAAGTCGCCGGCATTAATTTGTAGCATGATGCAATATCAGATATTCTTTTTGAATGGAAAACTGAAAAAACTAAAGAAAGAAACTTATTTGCAAAATATGTCCGACGATACAGTTGTATTTTTGAATTCATTAGGAATCGTGAACCAAGAACAAAGTTTTTATTATCAAGGTCAACATAAAGCAACATTTTCTCAATATCACTTGGGTCATACTCTAGGTCCGCATCATGAATTATTGCATAGTCAGTCTTTATATACTTGAAAACACTCTTTATTGCACTCCCTTTTCCTCCATTCTGTTCTGTTGAGTACACTCTTACATTTTTGTGTTTATCAGAAAATGCATTTAGTATTTCTAATGATTTATCAGTAGAGCAATCATCTACCAGCAAAATATCATCCACACTGCTGATAGAGGCTAGTTTTTCTAAGGACTTATTAACAAATTTTTCTTCATTATAAACAGGGACTATGGCAGTTAAAGATGTCTTCATTCTTTTGCTTTCATTATCACTATCCATATTAATAATTTCTATTCATTCTTATCTATCTTGGAAGCTCATTTTCAAATTAGGTTAATCGTATATTTTCATTCTTTTATAAATTTTAGTAAATGTGCTTTAATTGATAAGTGATTAATTTTAATATTCTAAAAGAAGAATTGCTCAATTCTTCCAAGACCCTCCTTGGTGTTGGTCCCATGAGTAAGAATTGTGTCGATGTAGTTATTGAAATATGCAATACTCACCTTATACCTATCCAATTGATTGCAAGTAGGAGGCAAATTGATTCAAAGTCGAATGGCGGAGGATATGTAAACTCTTGGTCTACTGAAACATTATCAGATTATATCAATAAATATGATAAAAATAATTTAGTACTTCTTTCTAGAGACCATGGAGGTCCATGGCAAAATTATACTGAAGTAGATAGAGAGCTGGATTTACATGATGCAATGGAATCTTGCAAAAAGTCTTTCGAGATAGACATTTTATCTGACTTCCAATTTATCCATGTTGATCCATCAGTTGATATCAACTCAGCAGTAAGCAATATAGATATCTTAGAAAGAGTCTATGACCTTTATTCTTTCTGTATTGATATTGCAAAGACAAACAATAAAGATATATACATAGAAATTGGCACAGAAGAGCAGATCGAAGGGCTAAATGAGTATAGTGAAGTAGAACATAATATAAATTCAATAGTAAATTTTTGCAAACAAAATTCATATCAAGACCCTACTTTTTATGTTGTTCAGAATGGATCAAAAGTTAAAGAAGCAGAAAATACAGGAGTTTTTCAAAATGTTGATATTGATACCTATGAAAATGATGAAAAAATTTCTCAAATAAAAGAAATAACAGAACTATGTCTTAGTTACGGAATACTTCCCAAGGCTCATAATTCTGACTATTTACCTTATGATACTTCATCAATTTATCCAAAAATTAACCTCAAAGGAGGTAATATTGCACCTGAATTTGGCGTTATCGAAAGTAAGGTGCTAATTAATCTTCTTAAGCAATTTAGATTAGATTCTGAACTAGATGAGTTTGTGCAACTATCGATTAATTCTGGAAAGTGGATTAAGTGGATGAAAGAGAAAAGCAAAGCATCAGATCTTGACAAGGCTATAATTTCTGGTCATTATATATTTTCACTACCTGAATTTAATGAGCTAAAAGATAAAATAGTGCTTGGTCTTAGTGCGCATAAAGTAGATCTGGATACTGAAATAAAAAAGGCATTAAATGATTCGATAGTCAATTATCTTAAAGCCTATGGTTGGGTGGTGAGTTAAATCAGATTTGGGAGCTTCTTATGGTCTTAGTGAAAAATGTAATTACATCTTGGTATGGATTCTTATACAAATTAGTTTTTTTTGAAGTAATAAATATTCATAGGTCATATAGGTATAAAGAGTATGAGAAGTCATTTAGGAACCCAGCTAACAATAAACTGTTACTCGAAGATAGTGTTGAATATATTCCAAGCCCGTACTACTTCCTTTCTTTGTTGGTAAAAAAATTAGAGAAAATAGAAGGAGCGGTTATTGATGTTGGTTGTGGTTCAGGAAGAGCTTTAAGATACTTTGAGAGAATCTATCAAGAAAGTGGAAAATATATAGGTTTAGATATAGACAGAGAAATACTATCTTCTGCTAAAAGCTTAAAGCAAAAAAATAATTCCCAAATTGAATATATAGAAGAGGATGCAACAAATTTCAAATTTCCAAAAGAAACAAGATTAATCTACCTATTCAACCCATTTGGAAAGAAAACCATGAGTATGGTGGTAAATAGAATAGTTCAGTCAAGCAAAAAATTTACAGGAGAAGTATTTATTGCATATGTATCTCCTGTGCATTTTGAATTATTTGAATCTAGTTTTGAAAAAATATATTCGAATATTAATAAGTCAAGAAAAGGAATAATTATATATCGACTATTGAAATAATCTTTTAGCCATTTCAGAATCGAAAATAAATTTACCATCTATAGTTTTTCTTTTTTGAATTAATTCGTCTACTCCAGGAGCAAGTTTCGAAAGATGTTTTCTAGTTAGGGTTGAATCTTTAGCTAAATATACTTTTGCCTCTAAAGTTGAAAGAAATTTATACACTTCTTCTATTAGATATTCAAAGTTATACTTACCTCTCCTAACCACAGGAAGATCTAAGCAGATGGAGAGTCCATTCCCTGCAAAAGTCCACATATGTTCATGCTCTTTATGTAGCTTAACTGATGGGAAGAGCGGCTCTATATTATGGAATTTGACAAAGTCTAACAATTCGAAGAACTGTTCAAATCCATTATCTATACTGACCAATGGTTGAATTTCCACAAAGCCTTTAGGTTCGTATAGTTTTCGATATTCTGGAATGAGCCTGTTATCAATCCACATGTAATCTGTATAAAATAATACTTGTTCTTGTACCCTACTTTTAGTCGACTTATATTTCAGAGAACTAAGCAAATTTAAGGTTTTTTGATTATAGAACGGTCTAGCTAGATGCCAAAAATAATTAGTTGAAAACGTATTGAATACATATTTGTTTTCTTTTATTCTTTCTTCAACAAAATCTTTACTTACACTTTCCCCATCTATAAATTCTCCTGTAAGCGAAATCCCTCTCCCAAGGCCTTTTTTGCTTGAAAAGTCAAGCCAAGTAACAGAATAGTCTACGTCTAATTCTCCTTCTTTTATTGAGGTTACGAACTCTATGAAGTTATTTTTTGAATTTATTTTTGTTGACTTTTCTTTTATCCATGCGCTTCGTATATCGGTTGTTCTTAGTTCAGTCGATACAATAAATCCAAACAAACCCATTCCTCCTATCAGGAAGTGAAAAATTTCATTCTCGCGAAATACTTTTTTTATTTCTCCATTGTTGTCTATATAAGTTATTGAAAGAATATTCTCAGAAAAGTTACCATTTTTCCAATGGTCTTTACCATGGATGTTATTTGAAATGGCACCACCAATTGTAACTTGCAAACCTCCTGGTACGCCTATAAGTCCTTTATTGTGAGGTAGTAGTTCTGACAAAAGATAACGAATCTCAACTCCTGACCCAACCTCTACAACTGATTCCGAAACCCAATTAATGAAATTTAATTCACTAGAGTTAATCAACATACCATCTGACAACAAAGCCTGATCCCCAAAGCTACATCCATGGCCACGGCCAAGCACTTTCTTTTTGTTTATATTGATGTCATTTAAGTTTTCTTTGGTTATATGGATTTCTTTATTTGTTATACTCTTATATCCACTCCAACCTTGTATTTCTGAATTTTTTGGGTCTGGCATCTGATTATTAAAAGATAGAGCTAGCCTTTAAATGCTTTTATGGATTTTATTTTTGAATTTTCAATCTCGAACAAGTCTATAACTTTTATCTTTTCTTCAGATACATTTATTTCCATCTCAACAACAGCAAAATTATCATCGTATAACTCATTAATGATTTCAAAACTAAACCCTTCTGTGTTCATAATCTCTTCACTTATTCTCGTTACATCAACGATACCCGAAGCCTCTATCTCCCAATCTCGAAGAGTTATATCTTCAGAAAAAATATTTTCTAATAGGTCTGGGTTTTTATTATTAAATGATTTGTAATACGTATCAATTATTTCTTTAAATTTATTTATCATATACTATTCCTCTTACTCAAAGTATGATAACAGGGTGTTAGAAAAGAATAGCAAAACTTTAATTGCTATACCTATGTTTAATTGCGGCTCTTATACAAAGGAAGTAATAGGAGAATTTACAAGTATTGAACTACCACCGAACTCAGATATTTTGATTATAGACAATAGAAGTTCTGATAATAGCGTAGAAATCCTTTCAGAGTTTATTGGTAGCTTTTCTATGAATACAAAATTAATTCAGAATGTAAAAAATTACGGACTAGGGGGCTCTACTAAGATAGCTTTTCAATATGCTATCGAGAATTCATATGACTATATGTTGCTACACCATGGTTCGGGAAAGGCAGACATAAATAATTTTGTATCAGCTAAAGAAGATTGGGGTAAGTACGACCTACTTTTGGGTTCTAGGTTTATGAAGGAATCAAAGAATGAAAATTATTCTGGACTTCAATATATGGGGAATGTTGTTTTTAATTTTATTTTCTCTACTATATTAAATAAAAAAATTCTTGATCTTGGGGCAAGTACGAACTTCTATAAAGTAAATAAGTCAGACCTTGACTATATTTACTTATGTTCGGATGGTCTTACTTTTAATTATTATTTATTAATTCACCAACTGAATAAAGGGTTGACCTATAAATACTTTAGCTCACCACTTAAGGTCACTAATCAAAAATCGTCGTTAAATTTAACCAAACACTTATTTGAAATGGTATCTATTGTCCTTCAGTATTTAAATAGAAAAAAATTACTAAAGAACAATTTCTCTATTTTTGATGAATATGAATATAAAACGATTAATCAGAACTTTTGATTTAAACAAATCAATACCTCCAGTAATGGTTGGCTTGGTTCTCGAGGGCATCTTTATTTTGATTTCCTTGAGGGTTGCTGAGAATTTCTTGATAGCCTCTGAATATTCACAGCTAACGATTGTTTATAGTATTATATCTATACTTTCTTTTGGCCTCTTTGCTGGTCTAGAGCAGATTAGGCAGAGTCAGAGAACTGATGAATTTAGTCTAAATAAAACAATCAGATATGCTTTAATATCACTATTGTGTATCTCTCCAATACTTCTTTTTATATTAATCCAGTTGAAAATTTCAATTTTATTCTCTTTTCTCATTTTTATTTCTGCCTTTTCTTATGCAATACAATTTGATTTCTTTGGCTACCTTAGTCATATAAAAAAGCCCTATAGTTATGCAGGACTGAAGGTTCTTGACGCTGGCCTAAAGATATTTCTGGTTTTTTCCTTTGGCTCCCTTTTGCAATCTTTCTTTGCTATTGTGTTTGCCTACTCCCTAGCTCCACTAGTTGCTTTACTTCTGTATTTAAGGCTATCAAATCTTAACCCATCGTATAAAAAAACAATATCCTCGAAGACTAAGGCTTATATAGATTTGTCTATATTAAATTTTATTTCTTTGTCCTATCTTTATGGGTTACCTTTAGTTAATTACCTTAAAGATAATGAAACAATATATACAGCTTCAAATCTTTTTTTTGGACAAGCTTATTCTCAAGTTCTTCAATTTACACTTGCCCCAATTCAATTCTACTTCTTACCTAAGTTGGCTAAGCAATATTCTAAAGGCGAAAATATTAAGCTTTCAGATATTTATAGAGGATTCTATATGGCTGCAATAGTAAGTATTGCTTATGTCGTCTTCACATATATATTTGGTGTTAGAGTTATAACCTATTTTTTCTATAATTCATTTAATCTTGACGAACAAGAGACTATTTTAATTGCAATGATTTCTGTCCTCATTCTTTTAATTAAGACAAGCTCCTTTTATCTAATTGCCATAAGGAAGACAGAACTACTAGGATACACACTGCTATCAAGCTTTTTACTTCTAGGCGCTATTGTGTATTTTACTCAATTAAATATAACTTTTGCCTTCTTGCTTACTTGTTCTTTTTCACTCTTAATTATTTTCTATTTAAATATAAAATTAATAACTGATGATCAATAGTTCTGATATTACAAAATTGAATAGTGAAGAAGTTTTAAAACTTTATAAAAATTATATTAATCCACAACAGGCAAAACTTTATGCAGGCCTTTCCATGTTAAACGAAAACGTTATTTCGGCGGAAGGAGTAAAGATTCAATTATCCAGCGGAAAAGAAATTACAGACTTTACAGGAGGACTAGGTGTCCTGAACCACGGCCATAATCATCCAAAAATTATAGAAGCAAGGATTAATTTTCAGGAAGAAAAAAGGATGGAAGTTACAAAGGTGTACCTATCTCCTTATGTGGCTGCACTTAGTAAGAATATTGCAGAATTATTTCCTGGTGATTTAGATATAAGCTATTTTTGCAACTCAGGTTCAGAAGGAATTGAGGGAGCATTAAAGATGTGTCATAAATCTTTCTCTGGAAGTAGGGATACCGTTTTGAGTTCTAATAGGTCATTTCATGGAAAAACACTAGGAGCTCTGAGTGTTTCACATGCGTCAGAAAATACATATTTATTCCCGAAAATTATGAAAAATTTTACTTACCAATTTAATGACGAAAAAGATTTGGAAAGAGCTGTAAACGAATCTCTTAACTCTAGGGGAGAGTCGAATCTCTTCGCATTACTTATAGAGCCTTTCTCCGCATCCTCATTCTCTGAATCATCTAATTCTTTTCTCAAGAAAGCAAGAGATTTATCAAACAGGTTTGATATTCCTCTTGTTTTTGACGAGATTTATACAGGGTTTTACAAAACAGGACCACTATTTAGTTTTATGAAGACCGAGGTTGTCCCCGATATAGTTGTTTACTCCAAGTCCTTCGGGGGAGGCAAGTCGTCAATTAGTGGATTTACAGCTACAAAAAAACTTTTCAACAATGCTTATGGGAATTTAGACGATGCTTTAATGCATTCAACTACATATAATGCTTTTGGAGAAGAAACATATTCAGCACTTGTCGCTATAGAGGTTGCAATAGAAGAAAATTTTCAAGAAAAATCTAAGAATATAGAAAAAGCTTTCAATCTTAACTTAGATAGAATAAAAAACGACTTCCCAATAATTAGTGGCTACTCTGGAACGGGCTCTCTTTTTGGGGTTTGCTTTGATTTGAAAGATTTATATGGGAAGTTAGGAAAGATTATAAACACTTCTACAAAAGAGAAAATAGAAAAGGTTTATATAGTTGCAATAATTGACTATTTATACAAAGAACATAACTATTTAACCTATTTTACTGATAATCAAAAGATGCATTTAGCAATTGGACCATCGTTGGTAATTGATCCGGTTGATGTTGAAAACTTTTTTTCTTCTTTTAGGTCTACTTTAGAGCAGAATCAAGTAAAGTTATTTACAAATTTTGTTACAAGAAAAGGTTTGGGCAATATTAAATTACTTTTTAAGTAGTTCAAGATCTCTTATAGTCATCCTCATGTCTGACGACGTCCTCTAGTTCAGGCGTTGAGCATTCCATATATAGACAATCTGTGCTAGATGCTTTCATCCTATGTATTTTCTTTGCTGGGATTGTCAAAACATCATATTTATTATAGGTTTTCCATTCATCGTTAAAAAAAATATCTAATTCTCCATCAAGAATAATAATTGTTTCTTTTTTCTCCTCATGATGCTGAAGGCTGCACTGCTGACCTTTTTTCATAAACAGGAATTTTACTGCATATACATCATTTAGTTCAACAAGATCTTCGTACCCCCAAGGCTTATCGGTTTTTTTGTTCACGCTTTCTCCTAAAAAATAGAAATATTAATACATCTTTATCCTGTTTTATCATATCATATACCTATGTCTTACACAGTATGCATACCAACTGCTGGAACAGGGACCAGGTTGGGTACAGCTACAAAAAACTTAAACAAAGCTTTAGTTGAAATAAATAATAAACCAATAATATCTCATATAATCGAAAAGTTTGATAAAAAGGCAAAGTTTGTAATTCCTATTGGACATAAGGGGAAGGGAGTAGAAACATACTTGGCCTTTGCTCATCCAGATTTAGATATTCAGACTGTAGAAATCTCTCCATATGAAGGGCCAGGCTCCAGCTTAGGGACCACTCTTAATTTGAGCAGAGGTTATTTATATGAACCATTTATATTTTGTTCTTGCGATACGATAATTGGTGAATCAGATTTTAATCTAGATAACAACTGGCTTGGGTGGGATAGGGTAAAAGATGCAAGTAGCTATAGAACATTGTCTATAGAAGATGAAAATATTTCAGAGATACATGAAAAGCTTTCTTCAAAAAGCAACAAGGCATACATAGGGTTAGCAGGGATAAAGGAATTCAAACAATTTTGGGACAATTTTGATAAAGCTTCAAGTAAAGAAAAGTCTAGAGGAGAAGTTGCAGGAATAGATCTAGACAATATGGTTTTTCAAGCTAAAAAGTTTAATTGGTTTGACACAGGAAACCCCTCACAGCTTTCTAGAGCTAGACAGAAGTTAAATGATAAAGGAGTAAGTGTACTCCCCAAAGAAGATGAGAAAATATGGTTTGTGAATGGGAATGTAATCAAATTCTCTAATGATAAAGAATTTATAAATAATAGAATAAAGAGATCTTCATTGCTTTCGCCATACGTTCCAAAGGTTGTAAATTCTGCAGACAATATGTATTTATATAAATACAAAGAGGGGGAAGTCCTTTCAAGAATAGTTAATAAAGAAATATTCAGAAGCTTACTTAATGAACTAGGTAAGTTTTGGGATGGTAAAAACCTTACTGATAAAGAATCAAAGTTTTTTGAAGGAGTTTGTTCAGAATTCTATCAAGATAAGACCTATGACAGGATAAATGACTATCTATATAGATATCCTGAAGATTTAAAAGAGTTTGAAATAAATGGCCTTAAGTGCTCTCCAATATACGAGCTTTTGGATTCTATTGATTGGCATAAATTAATTGACGGTTTTCCAGTGCGTTTTCATGGAGACTTACATTTTGAAAATATTATATATAGTGAAAGTAAAAATGAATTTACATTTCTGGATTGGAGACAAGATTTTGGAGGGATTTTAGACTATGGAGATATATATTATGATTTAGCAAAACTTCTACATGGAATGGTTGTTCCCCACCCCTCTATATCAAAAGGAAAATATTCACTTACGGAAAGCGAACAGAAAAAAATTATCAATATCTATAGGCAAAAAAAATTACAAGTAATAGAAACAAAGTTCAAAGAATGGGTTGAAGATAATGGTTTTGATTTGGTCAAGGTTGATATGTTGTGTTCTTTAATTTTTCTTAATGTCGCTCCTCTACACCACCATCCCTACTCCAAACTTCTATTTTCACTCGGTCATTATGGTCTACAAAAGATAGTCGACACCAATGAGGTAAATTGGGAGATTGGTTTTAACAACTAACTAGTTAATAGAATTATATTTACTTAAATTTTCTTCCATATCTATTTGTAAACAATAATCTCTACTGAACATTGTCCTTCTAGCTTCGCTACCTTTCGTCCTCCATATGTAACTATAAGTACTATCTCTTCTTCCACTTTCTCTATAGACTTTTCTAATTCAGAACAACTTAGCGAGCTCTCTATTTCCATTTGCAATAAGTACTTAGAGTACCACTCATCTGAATACCCAAGGTCGTATGGGAAAAGCCTAGTAGAGTAGGCAGATATTCCTCCAGAGTTCAGTATCCAAGTCTCTTTATCATGAGGAATCATTACAGTACCAGAGTTGAGAACTGTATAGGGTTTCAGTTTAGAATCTAAAAAGCTTTGATCTGGATCTATATCATTATATAGGGTGTTGGTTAGTGGAGATAAAAAGATTAATCCCAAACTAAGATACTTCAAACTAACTAGAATTTTTCTATCTATCTTTGACAATAAGTAGGAAAGAATCATAAGGCTTGATAGCAAAGTTAATATTCCTGAAAATCTCCAAGGATGGAAAATAGCTAAAGCTCCAAGTAAATATCTAGTTTGGAAAAACCAAGTTGTTATTGTAATTACACTTCCAAGGAAGATTACATTAGCAATAAAATAGCTGTTGATTTTATATGAGCACATAAATCCGAATAAACATATTAATAGAAATTCCAAGGGCAAAACAGATAGGTTTTCAAATGTTCCAAGGGTGGGGCTCACAAACGTTAATGCATGGGTAGATTCTACGAAGGAGAAAGTAGAGATATCAAACTCAAAATAGAAAGGATTCTCCACCGTTGATGGTCTAAGAAAACTTCCAAAAGATAATACTGGTAAAAGTATCCACTCAGAGCTTCCTCTCTTATATAAAATATCCAATGAATTATTTATATCCTTGCTAATTTCTAAATTTTCAAATATCCCAGTAGATATATAAAGGATAAGAGGCGCAAGCACCACAATAAAGGAGTAAACCAAAACCATATTTTTTCTTTTAAACAAATATCTAGTAAGACCGAGAGAAGCAATTAAAATTGCAAGATTAACAAAGCTGTAATAATGAAATAAAGATATAACAATACCTAATAAGATTCCTTCTTTATATCGCTTTTTTGTGAACAGTACTATTGAAAGCAAAATTAAAATATCAAAAGATGCAGGAATTAGAGATCTACGAGAGTTGAATTCTGAGTATGCAGAG
Organism: Acidimicrobiaceae bacterium; assembly: GCA_002715405.1. Lineage (GTDB taxonomy): Bacteria > Actinomycetota > Acidimicrobiia > Acidimicrobiales > UBA8592 > UBA8592. Next base: position 12,445 of record PAZD01000059.1, on the reverse strand, counting down.
ATTCCGTCCAATAACATATTCGAAACACCAAGAAGGTTGGCTATGGATACTTTAAATATGTTTGCATCATTAATCCAGTTAGGAGGAGAGCTGTCTATAGCTAAAAGTAGTGTAATTGTGACTACAGCAATAAACGAATAGTTTGTTGACGAATTGTTTTCATTACTAAGAAGAAGAAAAATAGAAAAAATGAATAGTGTGCTAATGATGAATAGGATTATATTTATAGATTGAATACCAAAATAATTAATAAAGAATTTATTTAATGAAGAGAAAGCAGGGTAAGGTTCCGGGATTTTAGCAATCCAATAATTCTTAATATTCCCGTAGTTATAATTTGATAATATTTGGGGATAATAAACATTTTGAGCACTTGAAAAAAGAGGATCTGGTCTAATGATTAAGCTGAATATATTAACAGAGGTCATAACCCAGCTTGTTTTTTCTATATCTCCAAATAAAAATTTATATCCGATATAGAACAAAAGTACGTAGAAAAAAAGATACAAGAAAGGAGTTTTTTTATATATAAGAATTAAATTCAGTAATGTCCCAAATCCTACCCCTAAAGTTGTGACTACAGCAGACATTGAAATTGTATTTCGATTATTGGATTGATTCATTAACAATATTATTCAAGTATGCACAAGCTTCAAAGACAGCTCCTTGTCCTCCGGAACTTTTTGTAACAAGATCTGCAACTTCTTTTACTTCTTCTAAGGCGTTATTAGGAGCAATCCCAATTTTTGCATTTAATATAATGTCTTTGTCGTAATATCCATCACCCATAAATGCTAGAGTTGCGAAATCATAATTATTATTGAAATAATCCAATCTGTTCTTTTCTGCAACAAGATCTACATCAAAACCCATGTCGTTTATTCTTTTTTTAGTTATCTCAAACCCTCTTTCATCCGCAGATACAAAAGCTATTGATAAATGTTCACTCAATAGCTTCAAACCATCAGCATCATGTGGGCCAAACTTTTTAATTATCTTTCCAGTATCTGAATAATAGAAAGAACCATCCGTTAAGACGCCATCTACATCTAAAATAAAATAATCTATTTTCACTAATTCACAGTTTAGGCCTGTTTAGAAAAAATAAAATACAAAAAAACAGAACGATAGCTAAGTATCTAATTCAGATTCCTTAACCCTATTCATCCATAGTTCCAACATAAGTAGTTTCCATATTCTATGTGCGTTAGCTAGATTTTTTCTTTTATATATTTTTTCAATATTAAAACCTAGGTTTGAAACAACATAAGAAGAGTTATCAAATAGTAGGTCTACCAACTCTGATTTTTGAGAATAAATGTATTCATAGACAGGAAAAGAAAATCCTTTCTTTTTTCTATTCAAAAAATTAGAAGAAAAGTCAGAGGCCAAGTAGTTTTTAACTGGAAATTTTTTATTATATAATATATTTTCGTTAAAATTGCACGATAAAATATATTCTATTAATTTTCGATCTTCAAATGGTGATCTGACTTCTAATGAATTTTTCATAGAAGTTCTATCAATTTTTAAATTCATAAATTCTGACGTATATAGACCTAATTCAAAAAGCTGTATTTGTTTTAAAGGGTCTTCATCTACATCCCAATAAGGATTTAATTCATGATAACTTTTGTCATTATCTAGCAATTTAAGAAGATTTTTATCCTCAAAATAAGAGAAGTATCTATTTCTTAGTTCTCTGTCAAATTGTATGAATTTTCTTCCCACACCTGCTTTGTGAAACCATTTATGATTATTTAGTTTTTTGATGAAGTCAAGTTTTCCACCAAGTATCTGCCTGTATGCTAGCTCATTTCTCTCATATCCATACATTAGTTCATCACTTCCGTCTCCAGATAAAGCTACTTTATATTTTTTTGAAATAGATTCCGAGATAATATATGTTGGTATTTGTGACGGATCATAAAATGGCTCTTCAAATGAATTTGATGCTTTTATGATGAGAGAATCCAGGTCACTTGAAACAAATGTTTCTTTGGTATCACTTAAGTTATATTTATCAACTACCTGGTCTATCCATTCAGATTCATCATACAACTTATCTTCAAAAACAACTGAAAACGAGCTTACATCCTCACCAGTTTGACTAATCGCTTTAATTATAGCTGTGGAATCTAACCCTCCTGACAAAAAAGCTGCAACTGGTACATCTGAGATCAACCTTTTTTTTACAGCATCAGAAAATATTTGGTCGAACACTTCTTGTTCATATATTGTGTCATTAGTAATATAGTCTTGCTTTTTCCAGTAAAAATCTTTATATGTATTACTCCATGAAGATAGGTCAAACTCCATATACTCCCCGGGCATTAATTGTTTGACTTCCTTGTACATTGTATTTGGTGATGGAACAACCCCCAAGTTTATATATGTGTTTAAGGACTTATTTGAAATTTGCTTTCTTCCTCTTAGGGTTCTCAATATTGGAAATAGGGTTGATGATAAAATGAACTCCCCATTTATCTGTGCGTAATATAGAGGCTTTTGACCCATAGGGTCTCTTGCAAGAAAAACTGATTGGTTTTCCAGATCATAAATTACTAAAGAGAATTGGCCATCTAGATGTTGAAGGAAGTCTTTTCCCCAGTATTCATATCCTTTCAAAATTATTTCTGTATCAGAATGCTCAGTAAAAAATTTACATCCTTTTTTCTTTAGGTCATTCTTTAATTCACGGTAATTGTATATTTCTCCATTAAATACGATTACTTTATTTTTTGATTCAAGAAACATTGGCTGACTTGCTTTGTGGTCTAGGTCTAGTATTTCTAACCTATAGTGTTTTAGGAAAAAATTATTGTAGGAATTATCCTGATTTTGATTTAAATAATTATTTTGTATTAAATTGATATTTCGAGTTTTCCAATCTCCTGCTGTATAACCATCAGAATCTGGACCTCGACAAGATAAAGATTTACAAAGATTGATATTAGTATCAATATCTAAATTTTCCGAATTGGTGAATCTACCATAAAATCCGCACATAATGATTAGCTTTCCATCGATTGCACAATAACTTTACTTACCAGCTCTTCATCTTTGCTGTCACCGCTTAAAACTACTTCAGCAACTGATGTTCCATTGCTCTCAAGGTGGGTTATTAAAGAAGAAAGATTAATTCTATATGTCTCCACTAAGCCTTCGAGATCTGGCCCTATTTCGAACATTTCCCATGTTGGTGGCCACGGTCTCTCTTTTAATCTTTTAATATTTTCTTCAGTATCCAATTTTAAGAGCACCACCCTATACATCTTGTTGTTGAAAATTCTATAGTTCTTTACTACTTTTTCGTCAAAGAATGTTTGAATAGATAGGTCAATCGATAATAGACCTTCATCTGGTATATAAACATCTTCATTATTAATCATTAATTGATAGAGAATTAGTTTGTTCAAGATACTCTTGAGATAGTTCATATTCTTTTTCCACAAAAGATAATTTGATTGAGCTCCTTGATTTCCACCAAATAAATGAAAGTTTCTTAACAATGTATATGAACTTTTAATAAAAAGATAAAATAATTTAATTTTGCTTAGCTGACTTCTTAATTCTTCATCAGAATATATATAATTGTTAGCCTCTGCTGCTTTGTTTCCATAGTATGATTTTCCTATACCAGGTGGGCCAACTATTTCAATAATCATTATCTTTCATATTATAAATTGTATGTATATCATAGCTTATAAATAGAAAGCAATTTATATATTCAAATATATGTAGTAAATAATTATGAAAAAGAACATCCTGAACAACACTATCTTTTATGGTGGGTCCCAAGTAATTGGTAAGTTCGTGACTGTTCTCACATTGCCCTTTCTATTAAGCCTTATTGATAAGGAGGATTATGGGGTAATAGCAATATATTTAGGAATTCAACAGATTCTTTCAATCTATATAAGTAGTGGAGCAAGGCCAGCTTTAAATAAGTATTATGGCAATTTGAACCTTTCTGGCCAGGTAGAAATTTTGAAATATTTTAGAAAGAGGATAGTCTATAAATCATTTTTTATTTTTATTGTTTTGTTCATCTTTCGCTTTCTTTTTAATCTGAATTTCAGTTATCAAGTAGATCTATTTAATTTAATTTTAGTTTTTGTTTTAACGGTTCTTGTTGCAATTGATTCACTGGTAGACCCTGTGACTATAGTTGCAGGGAAAGCTTATGCAAATTCAGTACTAGCTTCTATGAACTCTTCGTTTGCCCCAATTCTTGTATTAATTCTTTTGTATTACAACAGTAGTGTTACGTCATATTTATTAGCAATAACAATTTCTTATCTAATAAAAATCTTTGCTTCGATTTCTCTAAATAAGAGAACAATATTTTATGGAGAAAATAGTTTTGTCCAGAGTGACGTAGAGCTATATTCAAAAAGGAATAATTTTTTAGGAATCTCTCAGAAGTCCATAAGGTGGTCCGATCGTCTCTTTGTAGGGTTATTTTTGGGAGCATCTGTCACAGGAGAGTATCATGCTGTATTACAACTAGTATTGGTATTGGAGTATTTAACCAGTTCTCTTGTTACCGCAATTAAGCCTTATATTTTTAATCAAAAAAAGATTCACTACGGCAACATAAACAACTTATTGAATCATGCGATTTACACTACTACCTGCTTAGGTGTAGCAGGCTCATTTTTAAGATACAACCTAGGTCAAGCGATAATTCCTAGAGAGTACTGGGTGTATTTAGACTACGTTCCATTAATTGCTTTAGGAGTAATAATCAATTCTGGTTATAAGTTAATTTCAGTGGTTGCTGATTATGAGTCTAATGAAATAAATTACATCAAACATTCAATAATTACAATGATTTTGCACTTTATAGCTTGTTTTATATTTATTAACCTATTCGGTCTTATTGGAATAATCCTCTCATTCGTAATTACATTTACAGTTAATATTGCATTACTTGTTTACGATAAAAATTCTGATTTAGGCAGTATAGATATCGATTTTTCTAGGATTTTTATTCTTCTAGCAGGGTATCTATTATCTGATTATCTATTTGCTAACTTTTTGAGTTTTGCTGGTGGAGTACAAGCTCGGTGGCTTATTTCGTTCTTCGTTCTTTGGTTAGCGTTAATCGAGTTTTATAAACTAAAAAACTTTGTATCGAAAGAAAAAAATTAATGCCAACACACTTAAAGGACATTAGGGATTACGAGCTAAAGCGTGTTTCTGACTTACTAGAAAATAATCACAATATTAATTTTGAAGAGTTATTTATTCTGGAAATTGGTCCAGGGGAAAATCCCATCTACAAGAATCAATCGTTTAGGATCATTGACTATATAGGTTTAGATATTAATGAAGAATATCTAGATGATAAAATTCAATTCAATAACGAAGAAAATGTTAAGAGCTTAAAGAAAAAGGTAGAGCTTATTTTTTCATCATCTTCAATCTACTATTTTGACGATCCAATCAGCTTTCTAAACCATGTAGACGAATTATCAAATGCAATAGAGGTTCATGTTATACCAACTGCTAACTGGAGATTATTTACTCAAGTTTCGGTTTATATATCAAAAATAATCAAATCAAATAATGTAAGTCGAGTTTCTAATGAAGTTAAAGAAAAAGACAAGTTGCTTGACTATATATTCTTAAAAAGTCACCACTATAAAGTTAATCGTTTCATAGAGTTTCTTTACTACAGGGAGAATAGATGGAAAAATTTGTTCCGTAAATTAGATAAAGAAATCTTTGTTTACAAGTCGAACCTTTTTTATACGGGGAAGTCGGTCTTAGGTTCAAAGCTCAATCTTGATACAAGGAGAAAGATGGCGAAGTATTTAGGGAGTTCTTCCAAGATTTATGTTCTTGTGCCGAATCGTGCCTCTTAAAATTTCAGAATTAACTCTTCGGTATCGTTATCCAACTTTTGATAGAGAATCTTCATTCCTTTTTTTGTGAATAATTTTCTAACTCTTCCTTCAGGTGGATGGGGGTGTCCAATTTTTATATTGAAATATTGATTGAGAAAAATTTGAATCTTTTGATGAATCTTTACTTCTTGGTATTTGTATTTTGAGTTATTTGTTAAGAGATATAATATTCCACCATTATCTAATTTACTCATTACTTTATTGGCAAATGAATAATCATTAAAGCAATAATACCAACAGAGTCTAATAAATATTAAATCATAATGTCCGGTTAACTCATCTACTTCTTCGATGTGTTTTGTGTGGAATGTTATATTCTTCTTCTCATCTCCTACATACTCTTTGGCTAAACCGAGCATATTAACTGATACATCCAGCCAATCTACTTGGCACCCTATCTCTGAGAAAAACTTTGTATGCCTCCCTGTCCCAGCACCTAGATCAAGAACCTTTTTATTCTTTGGATTTACAAAATACTTTAATATATTATCGAGCTGGGCGGAGTCAATATTTTGAAGATGAACATTACTAGAATATGTCTTTAATTGTTCCTCACCAATAGGGTCCCATCCCCTCCGGTGATTCCTGAAAAGCTTATATAAGATACTATTAATCATCTTTACTGTAAAGATAGTATAAAAAAAAATAAATAGCTTTACCATGTATAGATATGAAGAAAGTTGTTTTTGTTATACCCAGCCTTACTGACGGAGGAGCAGAGAAAAACTTTATATGGTTGGCAAATAATTTAAGAAAAGACTTCAAAGTAGTATTTATAACACTAACAAACAAAAAGACGCTACAAGAGGATGAACTATCAACCGAAATAGACCTAATACAACTTAATAAGTCCCACAGCCTCTTGTCTTTATGGAGCTGCAGAAAAGAGATTCAAAATATAAAGCCTGATGTCGTTATTTCAACGATCGTTAGTGCAAATTTTATTACTTCAGTAATAAAGATTCTCTCTACACATAAATTTAAGATAATAACTAGAATCTCAACAAGTGTAGAGAATTTTAAAATAACAAAAGCAACCTTCGTAAAGAATTTTTTTTACTTTTTTGCATCAATTAATTTAAGTAACACCATTGTTGCGCTATCTGGTAATAGCTTCGCAGAGATATCACGATACAGATTAAGGCGATTAAATTCGAACATAGTTCTGATTGAAAATCCTATAAGAAAATTGTCTAATGAAACATCCCAAGCCCTAGAGACGATTCTAGAGAACAATAAGGAAAGCTATAACATAGTAACTTTTGGAAGGATAGAGAAGGGGAAAAATATTGAGTTTTTAATTAAATCAGTGATTCAATTAAGAGAAGACATAGGCACAACTCTGACGATTGTTGGAGCAGGTGCATTAGAGAACCAACTAAATGAGAAGTACAAAGACCATCGAGAGTACATCTTCTTTACTGGATACTTGAATCGATTTTTTGGAAGTTTGAAAAAATATGACCTCTATATAAATGCTAGTGCTTTTGAAGGCTCCTCTAATGCAGTATTAGAAGCGCTTTATCTAAAATTAGATACATTAGTTTCTCACAAAATATATACAACGCTTCCCGAAAAAGTAAGGGAAGCAGTTAACACCTACAACCATCTGGATATGCAATCTATAAACAGAAAAATATTAGAGATTCATAATGGCATAAATAATGAAAAAGAAACACAGGAACCTCTGGGCTCAAATGAAGAAAATATTATACTTCAATGGAAAAATGTAATAGATGGAACCTAATTTATGAAAAGAAGCATTACAAATATTTTATTTAAAGAGTGGGAATGGGTGTTGGCTTCCTGCCCAGGGTCTTTTGATGATATTTTACAGAAAGATTTAAGCATTCTTACTTGGGATATACATGAATCTACTAAATTCAATTATGCAGACCCTCATGTTACAGAAATAGGTGGAAAGTCTTATATTTTTTGTGAGAAGATATCAAAAATATATAAAAAGGGGGAAATAGAATATATTAGCGAAGATGAATTTCACAATGAAGATACCAGAAATTTTAAAAAATTTCTAAGAGAACCTTACCATTTATCTTTCCCAATCGTCAATAGTATTGACGAGGAATACCTAATTACTTGTGAATCTTCAGAAGCCGACGGCTTAATTGGATGGAAGTTTGATGATGACTTTAATGTAAATGAAAAATTATCATTAATCAACAAGCCACTTATAGATCCAGTTATATTTTCGACTAATGACACGCATTATTTACTTGGATCTATAAGAATTAAAAAACAAGAGTATAAATTTACCGTTCACTACTCCACTGATTTGAAAAACTGGAAAGAAATACCTCCAAGAGACATTAAAACTAGTAGCCAATCCTCAAGGAATGCTGGGGGTTTTATCTTCTCAGACAGAGAAATTTATAGGCTATCTCAAATATTAGAACCAAGTTATGGTTCAGGAATTGAAATAAATAGGATTGTATCTTTATCTCGATCTGAATACATAGAAGAGAAAGTAAAAGAGATCAGGCCTGTAGATATTGTTTCAGGTAAATATGATGGCCTGCATACTCTTACAGCTTCAAAAAATAAAATATATGTCGACCTAAGGTATTCTAAAATTGATTTATTTGCATTTCCAAAGAAAATTATAAGAAGGATTAGAAAATATCTATATTTGCCTAAGTAACCCGATCCACTGGTTACTTATTTTGTCTTTATCTAAATAATCTTTTATGAAGACATATGCATCTTCTGCCATTTTCTTTCTATTCTCTGCTTTCAGCGATTTAAATCTTTTCAATGCTAAATAAATTGAATCAACATCTGTATTATTTATAATTATTCCTCGATCTTCAGCTATCAAATAGCTGACATCTCCAACGGGTGTTGATATAACTGGTAGGTAATTTGCCATTGCTTCAATAATGACATTTGGAAAGCCTTCATGAAAAGAGGTTAGCGCTAAGAAGTCATAGTTTTGTGAGTTTTGGATAACATCTAATACTTTGTATTTGAACTTTATTTGGGAATCTAATCCTAGCTTACTCACAAGCTCCTCAAGATGCTTCTCCTCCTTTCCACCACCATATACGTCTAAGCTGAATTCATTTCCTTCGTTATTCAATTTTCTTATCGCATGAAGCAAAGAGTCAATATTTTTTAGTTTATCTAAACGACCAACATAGATTCCTTTTGTGGATCCATTTTTAAATTTTTTATCTTCTATTTTGGCTGAGTTTTGAGATAGAAAATTATGAATAATTGAAAAGTTTTTTGTATTATTTTTGTTTTTTATGAAAGAATCAGATGACTTAACTGAATTGAATACTAAATGTGAACAATACCTAAATATTATTCTCATTACGATTGTTCTTGGAATGCTGATTCTTTTTGTTCTTACAGTGAATCTATCACTTCTAATTGAAGCTATATGTTTTGTGCTCTTTATATTTATTGAAGAAATAAACGAAACAAGAGAAGCATGGAAAAGGAAAGATATAATTATATTTTTTCCCTGAGAATTTTTTAACTCTTTTCTCAAGTTTTTTATTCCTATTAGTAGCCACAATAATGTTCTTATTTTCACTAATTTTTTTGATTTCGACTTTCTATACAACATGAAGTCATATAGCTTAACTCCATCACTTAATTTTTCTTTTAGTTCACCAGCTTTTTTTAATGATACAAAAACAACATCATATCCATTTTTTGCTAAAAAGTTTGCTAAGAAGACAGCTTGCAATTCAGATCCCCCAAGATTTAACGATGTACAAATTATGTATATTCTTTTTTTTGTTTTCATTTCAATACAATACTTTAACAGTTCTTGATAGGACTAGTTACTAAAGTTAATTAGATATAATCCATTAGGGATTTTTATAGTTTCTACAGCTTTGTAATCTTTTTCAATTAAGTAGGTTTCAACATCTCTAAAACGCCCGGTCGTCCCTTCTAGCTCTATTCCTAATAACCAAATATTTTTTGTTAGTTCATATGTACTTATATCTGAACTTTGTCCAAAGCTCTTTTCGTAAGAGTAATATCGATTTATTAATAATTTTTCCACAGGGCACTCTAAACTTTCGTCTATCTTTTTGTCAAAATAACCTGAAGCATAGTAAAGGAATCCTGGACTTAGGTCTTCCGTGACAATTATTGTTTTATTTTTACTGGTATCCCCAACTATTTTTTCAATAGCTACTTCGACATTTTCAGTTTTGTAATTAACTTCAAGTTGGAAAAAGGAGTAAGACGACAACAAGATTAAAAGAGCCATCGGTATAGCGGATTGGTATTGCGAAGGGATATAATTGTGTAGAAGATTGAATACATTTGCAATAACAATTATTAAAAAAGGTAAGAAGAGTATGTCAGTTCTACCTGCACCAAGTGGATAAATCTCCAGTGATGACAAGAAATAAAGTGTAGCAATTATCCCTACTGAAAGGTTAGTTACTTCTTTTCTTTTGTATAAAGCACATGCTATGCAAAAAAGAAATGCTAATGGGGCAAGACGATTGTAAATATTTCCTAGTAGAGATTGAAGCAATAGTGAGTTAAGAAAAAGAAAAGAATTAGTAAACTCTACAAGAGTTGAAGTCTCAATAAAAAATTCATCCCAATAAAGACCAAAATTTGGTCGTTCGACTTTTCTTATAATTATGTTGATAAAGAAAATTGGAAATGAAATTGCTAAAAAGATAAAGACATTACTACTAGTAATATTTCTCTTTAGGGTTCCACCTTTTCTTATAAAGATAATTGAAAAAATGACAATACTTATAACAAGTGAATTTGAAAGGGTAATAATGACAAAGAATGAAGTTAAAAATAAAATAATTAGATTAGAGTATTGTTTTCTTTCCTGGCTTTTTTCTATTTGGTAAATTCTTAAAAAGATTATAGAGCTTAAGAGCTCTGTGGGGTACTGTTTTAACATAGTGCTATATGTAAGTAGTACAGGTGAGATTATTAATAGAGAAACTCCAAATATTGCAGTTGTGTAGGAAAATTCGTCTTCAAGGATCTTAAATAATATTGCCAAGGAAATTAGTGTAATTATTACATTAGATACAGAAATAAAATACTCGAAACTGGGAAAAACCCTGGAAGTAAACCAGATAAATGTTGACCATAATGGATGTGTGTCTCCAAAGTCAAAAAAAGCACATTTTATATCTTGTAAAAAAATTACTGATAATTCAGAAACATCATCTTGTTGAAAATTAACTGGGAATAAGAGTTTTCTTATGTTGAATATGAAAACGGCAATTAATGAGAAGTTAATCGTTGTTCTTACCTTATTAGAACTTCTTATAAGTTGAACTATTTTACTATTTGAAACATTCATGTAAATTTACTTTATAGTACCAGTTTACTTTACGGACTCTGTTTCGACCATAATGCACTGATTGATTACATAGTTCAAATTTGTATTCTCTAGATACTTTATTAATGCATCAGACTCGGAACCGGGTTGAAACCAAAAATTATTATATCCATTTTCTTCAAGAAGCTTAGCTTCAGAAAGAGCAATTGATGGGGGAACGACGAAGTCTATAATATTTGGCTTACTACTCATTTCCAGTACGCTGGGAATTGTCTCAATCCCTTCAATTATGGTTTCCTTTGGGTTTATAGGTGTTACGCTATACCCTTTTGATAAGAGATTTTTATATATTTTATATCCATATTTTGAAGAATTATTAGTAGCTCCAATTATTGCAACCTTAATCCTTTTGTCTTTAACAAGGTCGAGCATTAAAAATTTTCAGCCTTTATTTTATACAAATCTTCTTTTCCTGCTTTGATTGCTGGGATTAGTCCCAATACTTGAGGGAGGATTTGTTCCATATAAAATTTAGATACAGTAATTTTTTCTTGAAAGTACTCTTTGTCTTCATCCATTCTAGCTTTTGCTTCTAATGCAGCTTTAGCCATATAGTATCCACCTAGTACAGTCCCAAATACATTTAAGTATGGACTTGCTGCTGCCGAGGCATCAACTAGTTCTCCTTCAAGCATCCTTCCTCCTAGCCAAATCGATACTTCAGATATTGCAGTAGTAGCTTCATAAAGCGAATTTCTCATTGATACAAACTCTTCTCCTTGATTTTCAAGTTCGTTAATTACTACTTGTACCTCTTCCAGAAGTCTTTGAAGAGCCTGCCCGTTATCTAAAGGGAGCTTCCTAAACATAAGGTCTAGAGCTTGTATTCCATTAGTTCCTTCGTAAATAGGCGTTATTCTAGTATCTCTTAGGTATTGGGCAATACCCGTTTCTTCAACATAACCCATACCACCATAGACTTGTATTGCAAGATTACACATTTCGACACTAACATCAGACAACCAAGCTTTTGTTATAGGGGTTAATATTGAACACTTTTCCTCTCCAGCTCTCTTTTCTTCTTCATCGTCAGAGAAGTATTCAAGATCAATTAGGAGCTGATTGTCATAAAGCATGTACCTCATAGCATCTGTATAAGCCTTCATGGTCATCAACATTCTTCTCACATCAGCATGCTCAATAATAGATGCTTTTTTTGCTTCTTCTT
>PAZD01000053.1 GCA_002715405.1 Acidimicrobiaceae bacterium | reverse complement strand
GTTAGGAGCCGGGGGGTTTAAGCCCCCTGCGTCTGCCTATTCCGCCACTCGGGCTAGGTATTCACGATACCTGACGACGGATTTACTCGCCCCACTGAAGCACGTATTTCATTTTCTTGCAATTGGAGTTAGGAAGGGTTACTGCTCTGGTCTAATCTTCGTCTTATTGAAAGCAGCAAAAATGGGAAAACTTGATGGGAAATCGATAATTATTACTGGAGGCGCAAAAGGCCAAGGAGCAGCAGAAGTAAGATTGGCAACAGATCTTGGTGCAAAAGTTATGGTTACGGACATTCTGGACGAAGAAGGCGTCAAAATTGCTGAAGAAACAGGGAATATTTATATGAGCCTTGATGTGACCTCACCAGAACAGTGGGCTGATGTGGTTGCCGCCACAGTTGAAGAATTTGGGGGGGTAGACGGACTTATCAATAATGCTGGCATCGACCAAAAAAATCACGGTGGCGTAGTTGAAACTCCTGTCGATTTATATAGGACAGTCGTTGAAGTGAACCAGATAGGTACCTTTTTAGGAATGTCTGCAGTAGCACCGGTGATGATAAAGCAGAACTCAGGGAGTATTGTCAATATTTCTTCAGTAGCTGGCATGCGGGGTTTAAAAGCAATTGCCTATGTATCCAGTAAGTGGGCTGTCCGAGGTATGACAAAAACTGCAGCAGCTGAGTTGGGCAGCTCAAACATTCGGGTTAATTCAATTCATCCTGGGGCGATAGAAACTGACATGCTATTCGACCTAGGAGAGGATTCTATAAATTGGCTGGTCTCTAAAGTCCCTATGCAGCGATCCGGAACTCCAGATGAAGTGGGAGAAACAGCGATGTTCCTCCTCAGTGACGAAGCTAGTTATATTTCTGGAGCAGAAATCGTAGTAGATGGAGCACTTATAACTAGATAAAGCTGAGGATTGTTCAAGGGTATTTTCTACGCAGCAGAATGCAACGGGTGATTCTGAGAAACCTGTCTAGGCCCTTGATCTTTCGCTATCTCTCTCTCCTCTATAACAGACCAGAGCAAATCACGAAGTTGGTGCGCTTCCTTAATATGACTGTTTGCTATAACAAACCCTTCGACAATATCTGAAAGAGTAGAAAGCCAAGCTCTTCCTCGAAAAACAACCGAAATAGTTATTGAACCGTCGCTGTTCCTTCTTAAAGTTCTTGAATGTTCTCCTAAATTAGGTGGGCCGCGAAAGGTCGGAGCTTTGTAGCCTTTTTCTCGGGCAACTGCACTTAGAGTCCTTACTGTATTTGCAAATTGAAATGTTGATGATTCTGCCATGTGTTTAATTGTGGCTAGAGGGTGTGACATTTTCGATGGATAACTGAGAGGAAACAGTACCGGTCGCTAATTCACGCTAATTTTGGCCTATGGCAGATGAGGGCAACCCTAAATTAATATCCCTAAATCCAGCACAGGAGAACGTGTTAGCCCAGCTTGGTGCCAAGCCAGATAAAAGGCCAGAATTTTCTGCTGAAATCCAAAAGTCCCTTAGACGAAAGCTTGAAGAAAGCACGCAGGATTTTCTTCACAATATTCCCACCAACGAAACTCTTTTTGTTAATAAACATAAATTGACTCAAATAATGGGTTGCGAGAAACGATATGTGGCAGAAAGTGAAGAAAAGTTTGAATGGAGTATCCCAATAGCGAGAGGCACCCTTTCCCATAAAGCAATAGAATTATCTGTCTTTTGGCAAGGACCTAAAGATCCTTTAACACTTACTAATGAAGCGCTTTCTAGANCGGGCCAAGGNAGTGATGGTTTGGCGGCTTGGATAAGAGACTTAAGTGACGGAGACTACGCACAGCTGTGCGGAGATGTGAATGCTAGAGTCGGTTCTTTTCTTGAGACTTGGCCTCCACTGGAAAAACGTTGGAAACCTATGCTGGAAATGCCAATACGCGTCGAATTGGCTGAAGGAAAAGTGACCTTATCTGGAAAGGTAGACCTAACCCTTGGATCGTCAGATGGCAACATTGCAGGGAAAGTAATCGTTGATTTTAAAACTGGAAGATTCTCCCCTTCACATAGAGATGACTTACGTTTCTATGCGCTACTAGACACGATCAGGGTAGGGATACCTCCCAGATTAGTGGCAAGCTATTACCTTGATCGAGGTGAATTCACTCCGGAAAAAATCACTATGGCTGTTCTTGAATCTACTGTCGCTCGGATTTCAGATGGAATTAATCGCCTCGCAGAAATCCAATTTCAGACAAGAGTTCCAACAACCCAAGCAGGGCCACCCTGCCGATGGTGTTTGATTTCAAATGACTGCGAGGAGGGTCAAGAATACTTAGCTGATGAGAATTTTTAAAGTTCATGAGAAAACTGTTTGATACAAGCATATGAGTCTGTGTTAAGCCACAATGAGAAGATGGAATATATAAAAATTGAAGTGAAAGAAGGGGTAGCAGTCTTAACTTTGAATGACCCCGATAAGAGAAATGCTATCAACCTCACCATGAACGATGAAATTTGTNAGGTTCTACATGAACTAGAAGAGTCACAGGATGTCGGAGCGTTAATTGTTACTGGAGCTGGAAAGGGCTTTTGCGCAGGAGCCGACCTTAGCGACCTTCTAGCTGCCCGAGAACGAGACAATATTCAAGATATCTATCGTGGATTTCTCAGAATTGCTGATTCTACGCTCCCAACTGTTGCGGCTGTTAATGGTGCTGCTGTAGGAGCAGGAATGAATATGGCTTTGGCATGTGACGTGATTATCGCTGCNGATTCCGCAAAATTTGATAGTAGATTTCTCCAAATTGGAATACACCCTGGGGGAGGTCACACATGGCGCCTACTAGCCCGCACTAACTTCCAAACTCTCCGAGCGATGGTTCTGTTCGGTGAAGTTCTTCGCGGGCCGGACGCATACAGAACTGGCCTAGCTTGGGCATCTGTCACAGATGAAAGTCTTATGGAAGAGGCCTTCACTATCGCAAAACGGGCAGCTTCATACTCTAAGGACCTAACGAAAATGACAAAAATCGCTTTGCATGACCTTCCATCCATCGACTCATCAGAAGATGCTGTCCAACACGAAGTGATTCCTCAAGTTAAATCCATGGAATCNGATGAATTTACTCAGCTAGTGCAAAAGTTGCAGGAAAAAATATCTTCGAAGAGCTAAGAACCATTACCAATCCACCGTTTAGTGATTTCTTCCTTTCGTTCAACCCATTCTTCTGACGTGATAGCGAAACGGATATGATCTTCCCATTCTCCATTAATCTCTAGATAACGTTTTGCTATCCCTTCATCGCGAAGAGATAGTTTTTCCACCACTCTGCGACTTGAAGCGTTTCTTGGAATTATTGCAACCTGAACCCGATGGAGTCCTATCTCTTCAAATGCGTACTGTAAAACGACTGCTAAAGCTTCAGGTGTATAGCCATTCCCCGCNCACCTCTCATCAATCCAATATCCGACGTAACAACTTTGGAACGGCCCGCGTTGAATAGACGAAATGTTTATTTCGCCACAAAGTTTTTCCTCTACAAAAATACCAAAGCCATATCCTGACCCTAAATGGCGTTCGCGATCTCGAGCATTGCAACGTGCTGCAAAGGCATTCCTATCGTTTATTACGTCAGGCATACCTGCTGGGCGAGTCGGCTCCCATTTCGTAAGCCATTCGATATTATTCAAGCGAACTTCTTTCCATTCTGAAAAATCTGANNCTTCCAGAGCGCGCAGCATTACGCGGTGACCGTTAATGCAATCTTTCGCATGGCGAGCTTTGGTTCCTCTCACTATCGGCTCCTTGTATATATCTTTGTGGCATTCATGAGGAATTCATGAAGAGGACCCTAGTCGGGAAAGGCGATAGTAGGCGACCTGACATAAAGAAACCCTCTAGTCCAGTTGCTTTACAACTAACCCGTCAAGAATATCTTTTTCTGAAACCAAAAATTCTGAGAAGTGGAATTGGCGCATAATTTGCATAAGGATACAGAGTCCCCCGACTATCACGTCGACACGATCCTCTTCCATCCCAGGGTTAGTCAATCTATTTTCGCGGTCATCTGTAGCGATAATCCTGAATACTTCTTCCAAGTCACTATGCATCATTCGATAGTGGTGAATTTCATCATAAGAATATTCTTGTAAGCCTTTCTCGATCATCGCTGTTGNGGTGACAGTCCCTGCTAGGCCTATTAATGTTCTCGCTTCTCCAAGGTCCAGAATTGTTTTCTCTACATCAATGAGATGAAGTTCAATCAAGGAAAGTGCGGCCGAGAGTTCTTCAGGTAACGGTGGGTCAGAATGAATAAACTTCTCTGTGATTCTTACGCACCCCATATCCGCGGAGAAAAATTGTTCACATTCGTTATTACCATATGCAAATTCTGTCGAACCACCTCCTAGATCGAAAACAAGATACGGAGCTTGAACTTCTATACCGTAGGTTGCTCCCAGAAAAGAGAGTTCAGCTTCTTCTTGACCNGAAATCAGTTCAACTTCGCACCCAATAACATTCTGTGCTGCTTCCAGAAAGACGTGCCGATTAGCTGCATCTCTCACTGCAGATGTTGATATTATTCGAATTTTCTGGATATCTGCTCTTTCTAAGTCTTCATTGAAAGACAACAATGTTGCAAGTACTCGGTCAATCGCCTCAGTGCTAAGCAGTTTAGATGAATCCACTCCTTGCCCAAGTCGAGTAACTTCCTGCCGACGATTGAGAACTTCGTACTGGGTGTCATCGGTTTGCTGAGCAATCAGCAAACGAGTGCTATTTGTTCCGCAATCTATCGCTGCAATACGAGGAAAATCCGAAGTCACAAATCCCCCTTAGATCACTTGATGTTCATCGCGACCCACGCCCCTACAGGGTCATCTCCACCTGCCAGGTGATAAGCATAGTGTGCATGAAGGCACTTAATGCCTTTCCTTGTCCCTCCTACTCCCCCTATGGGTTTCGGNCCTGAATATTCTTCTGGGATGTATCGGCCCCTTTCAATAGCGTATTGGGTATGTGCTTGCGCGATTTTCTTTAATCCGAATATTTTCTCTGCTTCTTTAATAGCTCCTTTTGATTCCAGCTGACTCACCAATCGTTTTTCTTCGGGGTCTACAAGCCAGAAGAGGGTTGGCATAGGGGTCCCATCATCCAAAAAAGGGTTGTTACGAATGACCCTCGCTTTGCCGCAGCGACTACGGACCACTATTTCAAAGCTTCCTTGAGGTTTCCGCCCCAAAAGCTGCTCGATCTCTTCGTGGTCAGCTTCATAGCTCATTTCAGTCTTACCTCTCAGAGTCTATGTAACCGAAAAATAGATAATTAGGAATAAAGCGATCCCAGCAATAATGATGGGGATCCCAAACCGTTTTAGAAGAGGTAGAGCAACAACTTTTAATAGATTAAGAGCTTCTTCGGTCTCATCTTCGGAATTTTGCTGCGTTACGGGGTCTCCGGCTGCAGTATCAGATCCTTGTGGTTCAAGAAGCTCTTCAAGGTTTTTTGCAAATTGTGTCATAAGTTTTGCGCTGACATCACTTATCGCTCCTCGTCCGAATTGAGCAACTTTACCTGTAATAGTGAGTTCGGTTTTCACTTCTACTTGAGTAGTAGTAGCTGATATTTCAGCAAGATTTGCTGTGATGAGGGCGCTAGCATTACCTGCCCCCCGTACATCACGACCGTCGCCNTTAATAACAACTTTTTTGTTTACCTCATCTCGTTCCAAATACGTAGCTGTTCCTTTGTATTGCGCTGTGATAGGACCGACTTTGATCTTGACTACCCCATGAAACTCTTCGCCTTCATTCTCTTGAAGCTCTGCACCTGGTAAACACGGGGCAATTTTTTCAGGTGTGTTAAATGCTTCCCAAACTTCATCTACTGGAGCATTAACTTCTATTGCATTATTTAATTCCATCGTTCAAGGTCACCTCTTGTATCAATGTCTATCGGATTACCATCACATGGTATCTCATTAACCAAATCTGGCCGTAGCCGAAGAAGCGATCGTGCGCCTTCATCGCCAGAAATTGGA
This sequence comes from Acidimicrobiaceae bacterium, assembly GCA_002715405.1. Taxonomy (GTDB): domain Bacteria; phylum Actinomycetota; class Acidimicrobiia; order Acidimicrobiales; family UBA8592; genus UBA8592. The sequence goes on along the minus strand of PAZD01000053.1, from coordinate 16,588 downwards.
ATTAATGGCCATAGCTCGTGATGAATTTTGACTGGGGGCCTTCGATTACCTGCGAAGGTTGCTACACCAAGTTGTGCAGTAGATTCCGCTACGGCACGCCAGGCGGTAGATGGAACTAAGGGCATATCTCCTAGTCCAACAACAATTGCCGAATGTTTATCATGCTCTGCTACCGCAATAGCGGAACGCAAGGAGGTTGCTTGGCCATCTTCAAAATTATAGTTTTCAACAATAGTTACACCGTGTCGAAAAATATCTAAGCGTTCTTCTTCCTTAAAATCAACCGAGCCAGAAATAAGATAGATGTCATCAAAATCAGCATCACTGGCGGCATCGATCACCCATTGAAGAACGGGTTTCCCTCTGAACGGAGCTAGTAGTTTGTGGGTCTCTCCTTCGAAACGTTCGCCTTGACCCGCAGCAAGTATTACAGCTGCTACCGTATCATTCCGGTTTGGGGAGTTTTCTAGAGTGCTTTCCACTCTCCCATTGTAGAGAATAGAGAAAAATCCCAATGGTATAGCAGCTAGTTATATTTCCTATGAACTTGGTTCGTGAATCGGGCCAGACCCTTTTTTGAGGCTATGGGCATCGCGGCCGGTTCTTAGTGCAATAATTTCAGCGCAGATTGAAATAGCGGTTTCCTCAGGCGTCCTAGCACCAATGTCGGAACCTATAGGAGACATGATGCGTTTGAATTCTTCATCACTCACCCCTGCTTCGCGAAGACGCACAGTACGGTTTTCATGAGTTTTTCTACTTCCCATAACGCCGATATAGCCAACATTAGTTTTTAGTGCAGCTGTAATAGCTGGTACATCAAACTTATTGTCATGGGTTAAAACACACACTGCATCTCGAATTCCCAATGAGGGGCCAACTGTATTGAGGAGTTTGTCCGGCCATTCTGTTTCAACCACATCAGCTTGCGGGAATCTTTTTATTGTGGCAAAAATAGCTCTGGCATCACAAACTGTTACGTGATACCCCAAAACTTTAGCTACGCGAACAAGAGCTGATGTAAAATCAACAGCCCCAAAAATAAGCATCTGTGGAGGCGGTGCGAAAGATTCAATAAAGATAGATAAAGCTTCCTCCCGCGCCTCTCCATTTGGGCCGTAGTGTCTTGTTCCGGTTCGCCCTGCTTCAAGTTCTCCAGACATATCTCGAGCGACCACCCGATCAAGAGCTTCATTACCGAGACTTCCGGATGTTTCTCCATCAGATTGAAGAACTAGCTTATTTCCAGCCCCTTCACCTTCTATAACCGTCGCAAGTGCAACAGGAGTTCCGTCATGTATTGCGCTTCGAAGTATGTCAAGAATAGACTCCCCCATAATTCACCAATCAAGAGGCTCAATGTATAGATGGATAGTTCCCCCACAAGTTAGACCGACTGCATAGGCTTCATCATCGCTATACCCAAATGTCACAACTTTCCTTTCGCCTGTTTTGAGAATTTCTAAAGCCTCTGAAACTACAGCTCCTTCAACACATCCGCCTGACACTGATCCAGCAACTTCACCATCTTCATTGACTGCCATGGTTGCACCTGGGTCACGAGGACCTGATCCTTCGACCTTGACCACCCGCGCCAAGGCAATACTTTTATCAGACTTCTTCCACTTTTCTATATCTTCAAGAATTTCTTTCAAAACAACCCTTTCTCATCGGAAAGTAATGTCGCAAGATTCGTTAATGAGTCCAAACTATGCCCCTCAACGAATCGATCAATGTAAGGTAGTGCTGCAGCCATTCCTTGTGCAAGAGGTTCGTAACCTGGAGATGCCTTTAGTGGATTAACCCAAATAATTTTATGTGAGACCCTCTGAAGGCGCTGCATTTGTTCAGACATTACTGATGACTCTCCTCTGTCCCATCCATCTGAGAGAATTACAACAACTGAACCTCTAGCTATTCCCCGTTGACCCCATTCATTGTTGAACGTCCGAAGTGTTTCCCCTAATTTTGTTCCGCCAGACCAATCCTGTACTGCACTTGAAGCTGCGACAATGGCACTATCAAGATCCCGCGAAGATAACTCTCTTGTCACACGGGTTAGCCTTGTTCCTAGGGTAAATACTTCAACTTGACGTCGTCCGACCACCGCAGCTTGAACGAACCTTATTAGGGCTCGGGCATACGCTTCCATTGAACCAGAAACATCTAATAGAAAGACAACTCTCCGAAGGCGTTGCCCTTTCTCAAAGAATGCCTGACGGATCGGCTCCCCATCGGTTCTTAAAGAAGCTTTAATAGTCCGTCGAATATCGGGATGTTTACTTTTACTCTTAGAAGACAATTTCCGTCTGGACGTTCGAAGTCCGCCGATTAGCTTTATTCTCTGCATAAGTTCATAGGCTTCTGCGAGTTCTTCAGGGGTATACAGGGCAAAGTCTTTATTTCGAAGAACCTCGGACGGTGAATATCGCAAGTTTATTATCTCTCCATCTGGTTGAGTTTCTTTAGTTTCGCCATCGTCTAGTTCTGTATCATCATCAGTTACCAGAGTGACTCTTTGGACTGATGGGGTTATTTCTTCAGGAATGTCAATAAACCCTTCCCAGAACATTTGAAATGCTTGGTCGTAAACAGGGATGATTTCCGGATCAGTAATGAGCGTTGTCCTTCCAGCCCAATAAACACCCTCTCTCTTATCAAGCCCGACTTTGCCTAGCGCTTGCTGGAAGGTGATAACTGAACCTATAGGTATGTTAAGCCCTAATGAGCGAAGCACCGAGACAAAACCCACCGGGAGAAGTTCTGGAACTTCACTAACCCTATCTACTGTGCTAGCCGGCACGGGCCAGAGCCTTCTCTAATAACTCGGGTATCCCATGGTTTTGCAGCCTCATTTGGTCTTCGCGGTATTTCACCAAAGCGCCCATAGTGGACAACATAGTTGCCTCATCAAGGCTCAGAGATCCAAGGCGTCCGAGAGCTATGGCCCAATCAATGCTTTCCGCTACACCTGGAGGTTTATACAAATCTAATTGACGAACCTGCTCCACAGCTGCTGCAACTTGTTTGGCGAAAGGTTCAGTAACTTCTGGAACACGACTTCGAATAATCATAACCTCGCGGTCGAAGTCGGGATGTTCAACCCAATGGTAAAGGCATCTGCGCTTTAAGGCATCGTGGACGTCTCTTGTTCTGTTGGAAGTAACAATAACTATTGGTGGTTTACTTGCGGAAAACGTTCCAACTTCAGGAATGGTGACCGAATATTCCGAAAGAAGTTCCAATAGAAATGCTTCAAATTCATCGTCTGCTCTATCAATCTCATCGATAAGTAATACCGGAGGGGTCTGAGAAGATTGTGAGATTGCTTGAAGAAGAGGCCTTTTAACCAAAAACCGTTCGTTGTAGATTTCATCCGCTAGATCTCGTTCATTGATTTGAGAAGCTCTCCCAGTAGCTTCAGCAGTTCGAAGATGCAACAACTGTTTTGTATAGTCCCATTCATATAGAGCTTGTGAGATATCTAAACCCTCATAGCATTGCAATCGGATTAGATCTGTATCGAGGCACTTTGAAAGAGTTTTCGCTACTTCAGTCTTCCCGACACCAGGATCGCCTTCAAGGAAGAGGGGGCGGCCAAGCGAGAGAGAAAGAAAAAGAGATGTTCCTAGCCCTTGCGAGGCTAAATACCCTAAGTCAGCAAGTCCCTTAATTACTTCCTCTGGTGTGTTTGGTAAGTCTGATCCCATACATCTAATGTACTGCCGGAACGTTCTTCCCCCTATCCCACGTCCAGTTGATCTTTTCGTTTTCCAAATATTCTGTTTTTTTTCATCGATAAGTTAGGTTAGGGATATGCGAAAGACTGCCATTCCACTAATTTTTTTGCTTTTGTGCTGTGCCTGCTCTGAAGAAATGAGTGTCCGATCCTCTTCACAGAATGCCACTCCTGTGAGCAATACTCCTACCCCCGTTCCGACTTCTGAGCCCTCACCTACTCACGACCCTGCCCCTACTCCGACTAAAACTGAGACTCTTCAGAACACGCCGAACACCCCAAAGCAGGTTGGTTGTACAGATACTGGCCACGAAGACCCTAGAAGAGCCGAAATGCTTGAGAACCATGAGCTATGGCTTGGTAGCCTTGTTGGTTCTTCTCTAGATCAAGGTTACAAGTTATTAACAGGAGGATCGGTCCCTGATGGGCTCCTCTATAAGGACTCTGTCCATATATGGTGGGTTTCTGCTACTGATCATACGATCCATCATGGCGTTATCGAAGAAGGCAACCTTGTCGATCTAGGGTCGATTTCAGTTGATGGAGAAATATTTTCAGGGATGGTTGATCCCGATCTTGTCGAACTTGAGGATGGGACGCTGGGCTTGACCGTCTTAGATGGGTTTGACAGACCCGGATCGCCGGGACCAATTTGTCATCTCAGATCAACAGATGGTCAAGAATTTTTTACCCACAGCACAATGCTCGACCTTGAAGAACGATTCGACCCATCTGTGGTGGTCGTTCAAGATCGCTGGTGGTTAGCAGTGGGGATCCCTGCTGACGAAGACAGCGTGACTGAAATATACAGCGGGCAGGAAGGGGGAGATTTTCAACTTGAAGGGCAAGTAAACGGGGCTGTACCGGATATATCTTTTCTCGACGGTAAGTTTCAGCTCTTAACATGTAGCCCTGAGGGAATGATGCAGTACTCTTCATCCGATGGCAAAGGTTGGGTATTAAAAGACACAATACGTTTTCCAGGGTGTGATCCATCTACGGTGACAGGGACAGACTTCTTTGTTTATAAAAAGGAAGTTGGAGGCGGTAGAGAAATGCCCCCTCCTCCACCGGGTGAACCTCCGCCAGGTGAAACTCCCCCTTCATAGGAGGACTTAGATTTTTATCTCCCAGCTTCCTGAATACCTCTTCGAACAAGTACTCTCGCTAGGTGTTCTCGATAGTCTCTAGATGCATTGAGATCAGTAGGAGCTTCAGTGCCTTCGGCTGCGTGCTCTGCTGCCTCTTCCGCGCTTGCTCCAGCGAGTAGAGCTGACTCAACAGCTTCAGACCGAAAGGGAACTGAGTGCATGTTGACAAGACCAACTCCTATATGGTTTTCACCGCAAACTACTGAAGTTCCTACAATCGCCCAGTCTTGGGCGCGGCGGTTAAATTTCTGGAAAGACCATGTGGCATCCGGAAGTTTGGGAACCCTGATCTCGGTCAGCATTTCGTCATCGCTGAGGTCTGTCTCTAAGAAACCTGTGAAAAAATCGTCAACATTAATTTCGCGCTCTCCTTCGGGGCCATTTACAACCAATGTTGCTTTAAGTGCTAATAGGGCCGATGGTATATCCGAAGCTGGATCACCATGGGCAATAGCTCCGCCGATTGTTCCACGATGGCGGACTTGTGGATCACCTACATTATGAGTTGCTTTAGCGAGAACACCAGCATTCGAGGAAATCATTTCATTCTTTTCGATATCACAATGACGAGTCAAAGCACCGATTGAGAGATGGTCTCCTGAGTCACGAACGTATTTCAAGTCATCTAAACGGTTAATATCCACTATGACTGCTGGATTCGCTAGCCGGAACTTCATCAATGGAAGTAACGAATGGCCGCCAGCGATGAGCTTCGCTTCATCTCCGTGTTCTTTCAGAGCTTCTAGGGCCGCGTCGACAGTATCTACTTGAACAAAATCAAATTTTGCTGGAATCATGATGAAGTCCCACTTGCTTGAAGAACCGCCTTAACAATGTTGTGATACCCAGTACATCGACAGAGGTTCCCTTCCAGCCCTTCACGAACGTCATTTTCTGTTATTGAGGTATTTTTCTCAACTAGTGAGACAGAGGCCATCACCATCCCCGGAGTACAATACCCACACTGTAACGCATGGCATTCGTGGAAGGCCTGCTGCATTGGGTGAAGGGTCCCGTCTTCGTCAGCTAGGCCTTCTATCGTTTGAATATTCATGCCCTGTACCTGAGCTGCGAGAACTGTACATGATTTTATAGACTCGCCATTTAGTAGCACTGTGCAAGCACCACATGAAGAAGTATCACAACCTATGTTTGTCCCAGTTAGACCTGCAACTTCTCGAATGTATTGCACTAATAGCATTCGAGGTTCTACGTCGTGAGTTTGTTCAACACCATTAATTTCGATACTTACTTCCACGAGCTTCCCCTTTTTGTCAACATCTATGAAGTTAGTACATTACTTGTCGATGTAGCGAATAAACTATGCATCCACTTTCTTGTATCGGATCCTAGCCCAAATACCGGTTCCTGCCATCATTCCTAGCAAGGCAATCAAACCTGGTTGGGTGATTGACCAAGTGACTTCGCCAAGAAAACCCTGCCTACACATTCGAATCACGTTTGTGATTGGGTTGATAGCAGCTACGTGGTGTAACCATCCTTCAATAGCTTGAATAGGTGCTTGCCCAACAGAAAGAAACATTGAACTGAACATGATGATTTGGGCGATTGCTAAAGATTTTAGGGTTTTGAATGTGAATACAATCCCTAAAACAAGAAATGACATTACAACGGCCATCCCTATTCCAGAGAGATAAACCATTGCTATTCCCATAATCCCTCCTGGCATATCTGCACCCAGAAACGCGAATGCCACGATAAGGACTGCCGTTATTGGTATTAGAGCTCGGCAGACACAATAACCCACCAACCCGCCGATAAGAGCCATGGGCCGAGTGGGAGCTACGCGAAGACGGTCGAAGAAACCATTCTCTAGATCAGTCCCAGCTAATCCGCCAGCTCCCATACCTGAAAATGCCGAACCTTGCATGACCGCCCAAGCGGTCATCCAATTCACTGCCTTATCGGTTTCATAACCTTCGAGCTCAACTATTGAAGCGAAGGAGCCGCTGAAAGCAACTACGAAGAATATTGGCATGAGGACAGCAGGTAATATCAACGAGGGTATCCGTTGTAAACGAATCAAACCGCGTTGAATTCCGGCAAGAACTACCCCTATCGACGGCACGTATGGAGAGTTCATGGAGCTCATTGTGCACGCACTAAGCGCTTACGGAGTTGCCGAATTGATATAGCAATTCCTATAGAACCAATAGCAATTATAATTCCCAAAGACTGTCCAAGGTCGCCCCATGAGAAACCCTCAATAGCCATTCGGCGTGTCGGGTCAATTACCCAGGTTAGGGGATTTTTGCGAGCGATAGCCCCATACCATCCTTCCATTAGTTGGACAGGGAAAAAGGCTGAACTAACAAAAACTGCAACAAAGATCAAAGGAAAAGTTGATTGGACAACTTCCTGCGAACCTGTCCGCAAAGCTACTGCTATACCGAAGCTCCCCATCGAGACCGAAAGTAAGGCGGCGATTACAACTATAGAAATAATACTTGCTGCCCCTCCGGCAATATTTGCCCCGAATAAGAGGAAAATGCAAATAAGTACTCCGGCTTGCGCAACTCCGTACATGAATGCGCTAGTAAGTCTTGATAACAATATTGATCCTCGCGCAACAGGAGAGACAAGGAGCCTATCCATAAATGAATTTTCAATATCAGCAGCAAGGTCAGAAGCGCTGTTTGTTGAACCGAATAGAACACCTTGAATCACACATGCGGGGAGGACAAAGTCCAGAAAAGACACATCTGGAAAGGGAAAGCCTGCGATTGTCACTGCTTTACTAAATTGCGATGCGTACACGGCAGCTAGCAGAAGTGGAAAGAAAAGGCCCGGAGCCCAAGACTGCGGCTGACGAAGCATCCCCAAAACACTTCGGTGGGAAAGTTTAACGACTTGCGGGACTAAATTTTTTTGCACAGTGCTTACACCTGCCCACCTTCAAGACGTCTTCCCGTAGCATCAGCAAATACATCATCAAGGCTAGGCTCATCCAGTTCAACGTGATGGATTTCAACACCCGCGTCTTCAAGGGCTTTCAATACATCGGTGATGCCTGTTGTGCCACTAACAAGGCCGATAGCTATCCGATTTCTCCTCGCTGGGCGTTCCTCGCCGAAGCAACTCATAGCTTCTCGAGCTGATAAGAGATCACTTTCTGATACATCAACTCGTAAAGTAGGTGCGCCTACATCTGACTTGAGAGAAGCAGGAGAACCTTCACGAACTATCCGGCCATCATCGATAATTGCTATACGCTCAGCTAGCTGGTCTGCTTCTTCAAGATATTGAGTTGTCAGAAACACCGTTGTCCCTAGGTCCTTATTTAAGTTTCGAACTTCTTCCCATAGAGCCATTCGGCTTGTGGGATCGAGCCCTGTAGTCGGCTCATCGAGAAACAAGACTTCGGGTTCATGAACTAAGGAAAGTGCTAGGTCAAGCCTCCTTCGCATCCCTCCAGAATATGTCCCGACCCTTCGGTCACCTGCCGCTGTAAGTCCCACCCGTTCCAATAATTCTCCGCAACGCTTCATTCCGGAACGCTTGGGGAGTCCATGCAAGACGCATTGCAGACGAAGTAGTTCATTACCTGTCATCAATGGATCGATCGCAGCGTCTTGTAGTGCTACTCCAATTTTTTTCCGGACAGCTGAGGGTTCTTTCACCACATCAAAACCTGCTACTCGAGCAGTCCCGCTGGAAGGTTTTAAAAGGGTAGTGAGCATACGGACAGCAGTAGATTTTCCTGCTCCGTTCGGCCCGAGAAAACCAAAGACTTCTCCACTCGCAACTGAGATATCAATTGCATCCACCGCTTTTAGATCCCCAAAAAAACGCGAAAGGTTGGTTGCCTCAATAGGGTTTGTCATTTATCCCCCTAGAGCGTCAGCAAGTTCAGTAAAGGGCCAGGAAGATGGAATTCGAAGAGGCTCAGGAGCAGGAGGCAAAACAGCGTAAGCCTCTTCTCCTTTACGTATTAAACCGAAATTCTGTCGCGCTATTAACTCGACCTGCTCAGGTGTTTGGAGAGCTTCGACCCTTTCCTCCAAAGCGATATTTGACATTTGAATTTCTTCTAGTTCCTGCTGCTTGGTTGACAATTCGTCTCTCTGATTAAGCCACAAGTTTATGGGTTGAATTGCCCAGATAAGAATTACTGCCACTACGGAGAGAATAAACGCCCAGAAAATATATCTCCGGCTTCTTTCTGAAACAAGTATCTTATGGAGAAAATGCTCGTTAATAGTTGGCATTAGTCAACTCCGCGAAGCACACGATGGCCACGATAAGCTGCAGCGTCACCTAATTCTTCTTCAATTCTCAGCAACCGGTTGTATTTTGCGACACGGTCGCTTCGAGCAGGGGCACCAGTTTTAATCTGCCCGCAATTAGTGGCAACCGCCAAATCCGCGATTGTGGTATCTTCCGTTTCACCTGAACGGTGCGACATAACCGCTGAATATCCATAACGATTTGCAAGGTCGATAGTTTCAAGAGTTTCCGTCAATGTCCCGATTTGATTAACTTTTATTAAGATCGAATTTGCTGTTGATCTAGAAATACCGGTGTTTAAACGATCCTTATTGGTGACGAATAAATCATCACCAACCAATTGCACTCGATCTCCGATTAAGTCTGTTAGGTGTTTCCATCCTTCCCAGTCTTCTTCCGCCATCCCATCTTCGATTGAGAGGATTGGATACTTGTCAACAAGGATTCCGTAGTAGTCGCACATTTCGACCGGAGAGAATTCTCTTTTTTCTCCTGAAAGAACGTATGCTCCATCAGTGAAGAATTCGGTACTCGCAGGATCTAATGCTATTGCTATGTCAGATCCTGGGGAGAAGCCTGATTTATCGATTGCGTCCATTAGGAGTTCAATAGCTGCTTCGTTTGATTCTAGATCTGGGGCAAATCCACCTTCGTCACCAACAGCGGTGGAGAGTCCTTGACCTTTTAATACGTCTTTTAAGGTGTGGTAGCACTCAGTACCCCACTGAAGAGCCTCAGAAAATGAAGCTGCACCAACGGGCATAATCATAAACTCTTGAAGGTCGACGTTATTGTCCGCATGCTCTCCTCCATTAAGGACATTCATCATCGGCACGGGAAGCACGTGCGCTGTTGCCCCTCCAAGGTATCGGTATAAAGGTTGTGCTAAATGATTTGCGCTTGCCTTCGCCACAGCTAGCGACACGCCTAGCATGGCATTTGCCCCGAGATTTGATTTGGCATCCGTTCCATCTAAAAGAATCAAACTGTTGTCGACCCCACGCTGATCTAAAGAATCCATTCCTGTTACTTCATTTGCGATCTCACCATTGACGTGAGATACGGCCTTTAGGACACCCATGCCCCGATACCGCTGTTCTCCATCTCGTAATTCAACCGCTTCAAACTGACCTGTTGATGCACCTGAAGGAACAGCTGCTGTTCCCTGTGACCCACCCCTTAGTAGCACGTCAACTTCTACAGTTGGGTTTCCTCGGGAATCTAGTATTTCTCTTCCGATTATTTGATCAATCTGTGTTGGATTGCCTAACTGCACAATTCTCTCTTTCGGTTTTGGCGAATCAATCAGCTATTTGCCTTCTCTCCAAGTTAGCGCTTGAATACCCAAATGTTATTGATGTGGCTTATGTGGGTCCTGATGGTATCGAGCGACATGACTTGCCTAGATTCATTCTTAGCCGGAAAACTAAAGAAGGGCTCTATTTCTATTGTGTTGAAGGTGCGGTAGATATGATTTCAGAGGTCGTCGAAACTCCTTGCAAATAGTCCACAAGGTCTTGAACGGGTGAATGCGAGCGGTTGAAAACTATGTGAAGTTCTGATGAAGGCTCTTTGAATACTGATCCGACATGTAGCCTTTTTACCTTCACTACTTCTGAAGGCCGAAGATTAATCGGAGATAACTTCGCTACCCATTTTTCACCTTCAGACTGATGGAGATTTCGCCCCGATATTTCTGTAATGCCATGTTTTCTGGCTACACACCTTAATCTTGCGACTGAGAGAAGGTTACTTGCAGCATCGGGTACAGGTCCGAATCTATCAACCCACTCGGATTGGATCATCGCGACGTCCTCTAATTCATTGCAGATAGACAACTTTCTGTAGGCTTCAAGTCGCAAATCTTCTTTGGAAATGTAGTCGAACGGTATTTGGGCGCTCACGGGGAGCTCGATTGAAACTTCCTTCAATGACTTAATTGGCTCTCCCTTTAACGTTGCAACCGCTTCGGTTACTAGCTGGCAATAGAGGTCATAACCGACAGATGCGACATGCCCGGATTGTCCCAAACCGAGGAGATTCCCAGCTCCTCGAATTTCTAAATCTCTCATAGCTATTTTAAAGCCAGAACCCAGTTCCGTTGATTCCCCTATAGTTCTTAGCCTCTCGTAAGCTACTTCACTCAGCAAAGCTCCTTTTGGGGTTAACAGGTACGCATAGGCTCGAGATCCTGATCGCCCTACTCTGCCACGGAGTTGGTGAAGTTGCCCCAAACCAAGACGGTCAGCGCTCCCCACGATAAGTGTATTTACAGTTGGCATATCGATCCCAGACTCGATAATGGTTGTGCAAACTAAAACGTCGTAAAAGCCTTCCCAAAAATCTGTAACAACTTTTTCCAATTTTCGCTCGTCCATTTGACCATGAGCTACAGCAATCTTGGCTTCAGGAACTAAATTACGGAGACTTTCAGCGACTTTGTCAATATCTACTACTCGATTGTGGACAAAGAACACCTGCCCTTCTCTCAAAAGCTCCCGTCGAATTGCGGCAACAATTACCCTGGTTTCATATTCACCAACAAAGGTCAATATTGGTTGCCTATCAACAGGAGGAGTATTCAAAATAGTCAGATCCCGTATCCCTGTAAGACTCATTTCTAACGTCCTTGGGATAGGAGTTGCCGATAGCGTTAAAACATCAATGTTGGACTTAAGCGCCTTTAGCTTTTCTTTGTGCTTTACCCCGAAGCGTTGTTCTTCATCGATAATCAGAAGGCCTAGATCATCAAAGGCAATATCTTCAGAAAGCAACCGATGCGTCCCAATAACGAGATCGACTTTCCCTGCAGCTAATTGACCCACAACACGTGTTTTCTCTCTTGGGTTTAGAAACCTGCTCAATACTTCTATCTGAATTGGGTAATTGTTTAACCGGCTAGAAAAGGTCTGAAAATGTTGCTGGGCTAGCAGTGTGGTAGGGACAAGCATTGCTACTTGTTTATTATCTTGGATTGCCTTAAAAGCAGCTCGTAAAGCGATTTCAGTTTTTCCAAAGCCGACGTCCCCGCATACAAGCCGATCCATTGGTTCATGATGTTCCATATCGTCCTTAACCTCTTGAATTGCAAGAAGTTGATCAGGGGTTTCCTGAAACGGGAAAGAATCTTCGACTTCTCGTTGCCATGGAGTATCTGGAGAGAAAGCATAACCATCCGCAGATATCCGCCTTTTATAAAGATCAACGAGTTCATGGACAATTTTTTGAATCTCCGACCTGACCCGTGTTTTAGTTTTATCCCAATCACTTCCGCCCATTCTGCTTAGAGCCGGCGCGCTACCGCCTGTATATGGTCGTATTTGGTTTATCTGTTCAGTTGGGACATAGAGCTTGTCTCCTTTTCGATATTCGAGAAGCAGATAGTCTCGTTCTACAGAACCCAAGGGTTGGGAAACGATACCTTTATACAGGGCAACCCCATGATGTTCGTGGACAACATAAGATCCGGCTTGGAGGTCTTCATGGAATACTTTGGCGTCACGGCCTTTTGTTTCTCGAGTTCTTGTGATCTGCCTTCGCCCCATGAAATCGTCTTCAGTGACGACAAGTATTTTTCTTGATGGAAACATAACGCTTTGGCTTATGGGACCGTCAATGATGTGAACTGCTTCGCTTGTTCTTTGTTCAGGAGACCCTACTTTTATTCCTTGTCTTTCCATAAGGTTTGAAAGAACATGATGAGATTTAAGCGAATTTGCGGAGACTTGAACTGAATAACCTTCATTAAGAACGGCCTTAATGTTTTCGCTAGTTAAACTCGTCTTTCCTGTTGCTTTCCAAGGTTGGGCATCCAGAGTGGTACTGGCTTCCGTATCGAATGGCGTAACTAGCGAGGTTTTCTGTGCTGAAGATTGCGAGATGGATCTTTCAAAAGAGGTATGCAGTTTCTTTCTTTGTGCGGCTTCCTCTATTTCCCATGTCTGAGAGAGAACCGATGAGATCTTATTTTCTTCGTCAGAAATTTCTTCCATTCTGCTTTTCGCCCGTTCAGGATTAACAATGAACAACCGACTGCCTTTAGGGAGGTAATCGAGAATCGTTTCTTCCTTTGTTACTACCCATGGAAGCCAAGACTCCATGCCGTCAAATGAATCTCCATCAATGAATTTCTCCCAATGAGAGCGACCCCAAGGAGCAATCGAAACTAGCTTTTCCGCCTGTTCTCTGATAATTCCGGTTGATAAAAGCTCACGCGCTGGAAAGATTTGTATTCTTTGTTTCTCGGAAACGGTTAACTGATCCGAAATAGAGAATTCAACGAGCCGGTCAATTTCGTCCCCCCACAAGTCAATTCGAACAGGAGAGTCTGCTGTTGTTGGATAGACATCAAGAATTGAACCCCTCTTTGCGACCTCACCTCTATGTTCGACTTGTGCCACTCGCCTGTACCCCATCTGGACTAGTGAACTTATCGTTGAGTCCAGATCAATGATTTCCTTAGGCGCGAGCGTGATTGGGTCATTTATTTGGTCTGCTGCCAGTAACTGTGTCACTGCCCTAATAGGTGACACGATAACTTTCGGGCTACAGGAGTTCTTCAGCTGCCATAGAACTTTGACTCGCTGCCCCATGGTAGTAAGGGAGGGACTTACTCTTTCAAATGGAAGGGTCTCCCATGCTGGAAATAACCCGACTTGGTCTACACCTAGGATTGCTGACATGTCTGTGTGGAGAATCAAAGCTTCTTTGATTGTTGGGGTCACTACAAATACTGTCTTCCGTTCGGAAAGACGGACGTAGGAAGCTAAAGCCCAAGCTTTAGCGCAATCTGCTACAGCGACACTTGGAATAGAAGGCTTAGCAAGCGATACAACAGCTTCCTCTTCACTGAGGGCCTCTAAAATAGAGTCAAGGTTCACGCGTTAAACTTATTCATTGCTGCTGGATACCCGTGAGCGTAAATAAATTCGATCGCATCTGCTACTACAGATTTTGAATGAGCCAATGCTTGCATCTCTCCTTTACTTGGGCGACTTAGAACATAATCGCGCCCTTTTCGCCCCTCGCTAACAGCGCCTATCCCGATCCGAATACGTGAAAATTCTCTCGTATGAATGTGGTTCTCTATCGATTTAAGACCATTGTGGCCAGCTAAACCTCCTCCAATTTTGATTTTAATTTTTCCGGAAGGGAGATCTAACTCGTCATGGATTACTATTAGTTTGCTGGGTTCAGAGATGTTGTGTCTATGCATCAGTTTGCCGACCGCTAGTCCTGACTCATTCATGAAGGTTTCAGGTACAGCTAAGACAAGATGAGTACCCTCGGTTTTTACTTCTGCGCATGCAGCTAGCTCTTTACTTTTCCTAAGACGAACGCCGTATCTATCAACGAGTTCATAGATAGTCTCGGCACCGATGTTGTGCCTGGTATTGGAATATTTTTTTCCTGGATTTCCCAGCCCCACAATTAAAAAGTCAGGAGAGTTATCGGAAACTCGTTTAGTGCGCCTTTTACGCCGCACGATAAATCTATTCGCTATCTTCGGCTGAAGCTTCTCCGTCTTCAGATGAAGCTTCACCCTCTTCGGATACACCTTCTTCGCCTTCTTCAGCCTCTTCTGCTGCAGCTTCAGCTAAGGCTTCTGCGGCCATAGCTTCCATGGTAGAACGGGTAACTGTTCCGACAGCAACTGCTTCTTCATCGTCAATTTCTGTCCGGACTCCTTGAGGTAGAGATATATCTCCAACACGAACGGCTTCGTTAATTTCGAGTTCTGAAACATCTATAAGCAATTCATTGGGGATTGATTGAGGAAGAGCAAATACCGAAAGGTTGAACATGGTTTGATCAACCATCCCATTCTCATCTCTTACCTTTTTCGCATCTCCAGTAAGTACCAATCTGACATCTACTGAAAGCTCTGCATCAGGATCTACTCTGACGAAATCAACGTGTATAACTTCATCACGAACGGGATGACGTTGAAGTGACTTTAAGATAGATAGGTGCTTTGAGCCTCCAATCTCGATTTCGATTAGAGCATTTAAGCCAGCTTCTGTTGTTAATGAGCCACGAAGATCTCCATAGTCAACGCTAAATGACTGCGGGGATTCTCCAAGCCCATACAAAACACCAGGCACACGGCCTTCGCGACGTAGGCGCCTTGAAGAACGGCTCCCTAAAGCTCGCCCCTCTTCGGTATTTAGAACAAGTTCAGCCATTGGTTGATTACTCCCTAGTTTGCAAAATCCTATGGGAAATTGCAGATATCTGACAGAAGAGAAGTCTATCGTTGTGTTCTTCGACAGCCACCTAGCTTAAATGCTTCCCACCAAATATTTCACTTACGCTTGTATCTTCAAACACTGCATCCAGAGCATTGGCAATAATCGGGGCAACTGAAAGAACCTTGATTTTGGAGATATTCTTTTCATCGGACAAAGGCAGGGTATTTGTCATTGCAACTTCTTTTATGACTGAATTTTCAAGGCGTTCAATAGCAGGATCGGAGAAGACACCGTGAGTAGTGCACGCGAATACTTCTTTCGCTCCTCTGTCGGCTAGCTGTTCGGCAGCTCCTACAATTGTCCCGCCAGTATCAATCATGTCATCAATCAAGACGCAGACCCTACCATCGACATCTCCTAAAACATCACCTGCTTCGACGCGATTTTTTTGGCTCTTTATTCGCCTTTTGTGGACGATTGCTAAGTCTGCAGTGAGTTCACTAGCGTACCTCTCTGCAACTTTAACTCTTCCAGTATCTGGTGAAACTACAACCAAATCGTCTCCCAAGGTACGCATGTAGTCAACAAGGACAGGCATAGCCGTTAGGTGATCAACAGGCTTGTCAAAGAAACCTTGAATTTGTCCAGCATGAAGATCTACCGAAACCATCCGACTGACTCCCGCTGCGATAAACAGATTCGCCAACAGCCGAGCGGTAATTGGTTCTCTACCTTCTGACTTTCTATCCTGTCTTGCATATCCAAAGAACGGACACACAACCGTAATTCGTTTAGCGGAAGCTCGTCGCGCAGCATCGACCATTATGAGCTGTTCCATTATCGAATCGTTAATAGTCATCCCTGAAGAAGCGGAGTGACTTTGGATAATAAAGACATCTCCTCCGCGAACTGATTCAGCAAATCTGCAATGCACTTCCCCATTTGCAAATTCTGCAAGATTCGGTTCATCTAACTCCACACCAAGATGCCCTGCGATTTCCTGAGCTAAAGGCAAATTTGATCTTCCCGAAATTAAATGCAGACGCTTCTTGGTTACCAATTCCATATGCACGTTCCTTCAGTTTGTGGTTAGTTATTCAATCGTAGGTCGAAAAAACATTTCTATCAGAAGATTTCATGCAGGGGTCGCATTTTACATAATTAGAAGTAAATACTTTGCTGCCCCTATACGTATCTGGAACCTGGCTGGGGCAAAAGTTTTTCTCGCAACAAGGCCAGCGTATCTATCGAATGGCGGC
>PAZD01000052.1 GCA_002715405.1 Acidimicrobiaceae bacterium | reverse complement strand
AAAATTTTTATATTATTTTTCTAAGATATCAACTTTCTGGATTTCAAGAAAAAATCAAGATAGGAAGTTGATTATAGGAAAAGAAACAGCTAATTTACTAAATCTTTATTCAACGCTCTTTAATTGTTACTCAATCAATACAGATACGAGCAGTTATTATAATAATAATTATTCACTGCCACTATCAAAGCTTCCCAAGATATTAAGATATGTCATCCTTCCTATCATTTATCCAGTAGTTCTAAAAAAATTTTCTAGTATCTGGTATTTTTCATCAGGCTCATTTTTTTTATCAAATGACGGTAGAGAGTGGGAATTTAAAATTGCAAAAAGCAATGATTTAAAAATTATATGTTTTTATATGGGTGCTGATATAAGGTCTCTTACACTCATGCAGGAACATAGCTCATCTATAGGTTTGGATCATTGGTCAAACTATATTANTGATGACTCTATAATNNGNNATAGNGATCAAAGATCTAAGGTATTCAGCNGTGCATCGAACAGNCATGCTGATATTGTATTCAANTGCGAGAAAGATCAAGCTTCTTATATAAATGAAAATCATATGATTCCATTACCTGTTTCGAGGAATAATTACTCCTTGAATACAGATAAATGGAGAGATACATCAACTATAAAGATTTTGCATTGTCCCTCATCGCCAACTATAAAGGGCACCCAGATAGTGATGTCTGCTATAAAAAAATTGCAAATGGAAGATTATAAATTTGAATTTAAGTTTCTATCTGGCGTTCCACAAANTGAGGTTCTCAAAGAGCTCGATACTGCTCATATTGCATTAAATGAATTTTATGCTTATGTTCCAGGATTATTTGGAATTGAGGCACTAGAAGCAAATTGCCTTTTGCTTACTAGCGCATCAAAAAAATATGAGCCATCATTATTTGATGGTTGTGATGATGCATGGGTTCCGACCATGTATTATCAGATCTATGATCACCTAAAATATTATTTGGATAATATTGATCAAGCAAGGATTCAAGCTGATAAGGGCACTATTTGGGCAAAAAAGTATTGTTCACATGAGGCAACCATTAATTATGTTAACTCGAAGCTCAAGTAGACACCTTGCTTGCCTTTTATTACTAAGGTTGAGTTGTGATGTTTAAAAATTTCCTAAGAGACTCAGTCGGCTTCACATTTGCAAATATACTTATTAAAGCCCTCAATCTCATCTTAATCCCTATTTATGTGAGATTATTATCATTTGAAGAATATGGAATTTTTGAGTTAATAACAACCTTAACAATTATTTTTGTAGTGGTTATATCACTGGAGGTGACTCAATCAATTTTGAGGTTTGTGGCAGATTCATCGACCAACAAGAATCTACAAGACAAATACATAGAAACTGGCCTCTCAGTAATTTTTATTTCTTCGTGTGCATTTATTCCACTTGTTTATTTCTTTTCTCCAATAATCTCTCAAGTTCTATTTAAGGATTATAAATATAGCGAAATTATTGAGATANCGTCTTGGATAATTTGTCTTCAATCTCTCAATTACGCCATTTCNGTTGTNTTCAGATCGGAGAAGAAATTCTACTTTGCAATTAGGCATTCAGTTCTAGTCGCGATATTCTCTGGATCTTTTTCATTATCTTTATTGTTTTTTTNCTCAGGAAGTTTAAGAGCATTACTTATTGGACAGGCTATAGGCGCAGTCATTGCGGCTTCGATTGGTTTATTTTTATTAAGAGATAAATTCTCATTTTCTCCTGATTACAGAGTTGCAAAAAAAANGCTTATGTTTTCAATACCACTTGTATTTTCTGGGGTAGCATTGCACCTTTCCTCGTTTGCTGATCGAATAATAATTAATGAGCTACTCTCACTTGAGGCCTTAGCTGTTTATGGAATAGCTGCAAAAGCAGCTTCAATTATCACTATTCTTATTTCAGGCGTTCAAGGAGCATTATCTCCCCATTTTATTTCTACTTGGAATACATCTCTAGGTTTGCAAAGTCTCACAAGAATATTCTTTATTTACCNTATGATCTCCATACTTCTGCTTTTAAGTCTCAATTTTATTGGTGAGTACATAATAATCTTTCTGGGAACCTCTGCGGCAATTGGCGGAATGGAAGTGCTACTAATTCTTGCAAGTTCATCGATCATCAATGGCTTAAATATATTCTTATTCGGTCTTATCAAGGCTCTGAAAACCTCCGTGTTATCGATGATTTATCTTTTTACTGCTGGTCTAAATATTTATTTGAATTATTCTTTGATAAAAGATTTTGGNATTGAGGGCGCTGCATTTGCTACTTTGATTTCTGCATCTATTGGCTTTTTAATTCATTACCATTTATCATCCAAGCATATTAAATTACCTTTTTCATTCTTGATTCC
Source organism: Acidimicrobiaceae bacterium (assembly GCA_002715405.1). GTDB lineage: Bacteria > Actinomycetota > Acidimicrobiia > Acidimicrobiales > UBA8592 > UBA8592. The sequence continues at coordinate 15,490 of PAZD01000052.1, read as the reverse complement.
ATCTTTATTTATAATCTCAATAATATCTTTTAACATTTTAATGCTCTACTTCAGATGAAAAAGATCGCAACTGTCATTGGCGCTAGGCCTCAATTTATTAAAGCATCAGCTGTTTCTCGTGTAATCGAAAAACACGATGGCCTGAAAGAGATCATGATCCACACAGGACAACATTTTGATGAAAATATGTCAGCTATATTCTTTCAGGAGCTCGATATTTCTNAACCTGATTACAACTTGGGCATTGGTGGCTCTAGTCATGGCCAAATGACAGGGAGGCAACTCGAAGCAATAGAAAAGATATTTCTTGTTGATCAGCCTGATTGTGTGTTGGTATATGGCGATACAAATTCTACTTTAGCNGGTGCAATTGCTGCATCAAAATTGAACATACCTTTAGCACATATTGAAGCTGGCTTAAGAAGTTTCAATAGAAGCATGCCAGAAGAGATCAATAGGATTTTGGCTGATCATTCATCAAATATTTTGTTCTCCCCAACGAAGATCGCCAAGGAGAATCTTATTAGAGAAGGAATTGCGGAGGAACATATTTTTACCGTTGGCGATGTAATGTTTGATGTTTCTCTACACTTTCAAGGGCATGCAAAGAAGCCTAAATGGACTATNAAGCTGGATATTGAGGGAAAAGACTTTGTGCTTGCAACAATTCATCGTGCTGANAATACAGATAATCACAAAAGGTTAAAGGGAATATTCGATGGCCTGTCAGCATCTTCATTACCTGTAATTATTCCACTGCATCCAAGAACACAATCAAGCTTGATTGATTCAAATATAAAATTAGGCAATAACATACATGTGGTTGACCCTGTGGGCTATTTAGAGATGATTTGGCTTGAGAGTAACTGTAAAATTATATGCACAGATTCTGGCGGAGTTCAAAAGGAGGCTTATTTCTTTCGTAAACCATGTTTGACTATCCGAGATGAAACTGAGTGGGTTGAATTAGTTGATAGTGGTTGGAATGTTCTGGTTGGTTATGATGAGAAGGCAATCGCCTCAGGAATTAATGATTTTGAAATTCCAAAAGACTACTCAAGGTTTTATGGAAATGGTGACACAGCTGAACTTATCATTGATGTGATTGACAATAAAGTTTTTTAGAAAGTGAAAAAAGGAATATGAAATGAGAATCGCACTCCTTGGGGATATTGCTATATTTGGTCGCTATTGTTTATCACGAGACAAGAAGTTGCTGAATTACTTTGATGAGATAAAAGAACATCTATCTTCTTTTGATATTGTTATAGGCAATCTCGAGGCACCTTTTGCAATAGATGAGCGTCCNATAGGNGGTAAATCTGCAACTGTTAAATCACACCCTGATAATNTTGAGCTATTNAATCATATAGGAATNACACATNTAAATCTTGCAAATAACCACATCGGTGATTTTGGTAAGACTGGCTACCATAGAACTATCGAATTGATAGAGAANAATGGNATTGGCTGGTTTGGAACTGAAGAAAANCAGTTAAAGATTGAGAAGAATANTGAAAAAATTGCTCTACTAGGCTTCTGTTCATACAATACAAATCCNTCATTNCTGAAGACTAAATCAACCAAAGGTCTGAATTACTTAGACGCTGAATATGTTTATAAAAAGATTCAAGAGAATTCAAGTCAGGGTTACTTTAGTATTCTCTCCGTTCATTCAGGACAAGAGCATATCCATTTTCCTAGCTCNGAAGACGTAAAGTTTGCAAGATTATTAGCTCACGACTTTAATTATGTTTATTACGGCCATCATCCTCATGTGATCCAAGGTTATGAACGCTTAAATGGATCTGCAATCTTTTATAGCTTGGGTAATTTTATATTTGATGATGTCTATACCCCAAGAGATTTAAATAAACCACTAATTGCACTTTCTGAAGCTAACAAAACAGGACTGATTGCTGAGCTAGAAATAAAGGAAGGTCATTTGTCAGATTGCACTTTAACTCATATCTATATGGGTAAAAATCAGATGCTTGTAGGACATGAAGTCAGCAAAGATGATCAAGAAGAATACAACTCATATCTTTCAGATGCTGGATCAGATCAATACGANATGAAGCGTTCTGCTCAAATATCAAAATATATTTCTAAACGCAAAGAGATGAGAGATCTGAATTGGTATCTAAAACGATTGAATTTCAACTCGGTGGGTATTTTGATCAAAGCCAGAAAGAATTCAAAGCTTTATCGTAAGCATTTCCTATCACGTATTGGTTCCTTTGAGAACAACCAATGAACCTTCCAACTATTGCAATAGTAAAGTCTGATTTCCACGACAATCATTCAAGTGCTTGGGGCCAAGTTTGGATAGATTATTGTGAAGAAAAAGGCCTAAAGTATGAGCTTATTGATTGGAGAGAGATACAATCTTTTGAAAAGTTGGCTTGTCACGACATTGTAATNTGGCATTTCAGCCACTATTCATCTGAAGAAATGTTATTTGCTCCAAGTATTTTATCTGCTCTAAAGCAAAGAGGCTGCAGAGTTTTTCCTGATTCTAACGATTCCTTCCATTTCGATGACAAAGTCTCACAAGCATATTTGTTGCAAGCTTTAGAAATAGATACACCGAAAAATTATCCGATCCATTCTCTTTCTGCCGTAGATGAGTGGATTGATGTTNTAGGCACATTTCCAGTCGTTGCTAAATTACGAACCGGATCTGGTTCAAATAATGTAAGTTTATTATCTAATAAGGATGAACTTAAAAAGTATGCCTTACAAATGTTTAATCATGGAATAAGCTCAGGTCCGAGCATTTTCTTCAAATTGAAATCGAACCTTAAATCAACCAAATCAATTCAAGAATTTAGAAGAAGGTTTGAAAGAATACCTGAGTTCTTATTTTCAAGAAGAAAAGCAAAAAGACTTCCCAAAGAACGAGGTTATGTTTACTTACAGGAATTTATCGATGGCGTTGATCATGATTTAAAAATTGCTATTGTTGGCAATCGCCTAAGTTTTGTGGCTCGAGGAACTAGGCCCGGTGAATTTAGAGCATCTGGTGCAGGGACTTTATTTTACGATAGGAGTCTATTGGATAAGGCTATGATTGATGCAGCATTTCTTGCATATGATGCGTTGGGCTCAGACTGCACAGGGCTCGATATGATAAAAGACCCAAGGACAGATAAACCTGTGATCTTAGAAGTAAGTTATGGATTTTCACATCAAGCCCAAGTTGGGGCAGGAGGGTATTATGATCGCAACCATGTATGGCATGAGAAACCATTTAATCCTCCTCGAGAACTCCTTAAAAAACTAGTTCAAGAATTTACTTCTAAATGAGGATCTTATTTGTAGTAACTGCTTTCTATCCAGAGCAAGCGATAGGAGCAATTAGGGTAACTAAGTTTGCTAAGTATTTGGTAAAGCTAGGCGTTGATGTTTCAATTATTTCTTTAGCACCACCTCCTTGGGCCAGCCGTGATGAAACTTTGAAGTTTGAAGAGCTTCGAAATCTTGAATGGGATGTTATTGATCAGTCATATTTATTCAAAACTCTGCTTCNGAAAGCTAGAGTAGCTGCAGTTGGTTCTGTATCCGCTAATTCTGGAAAGGATATGACTCAGCCATCTAATGCTTTTAAATATAAATTGAGAAGACATGCCCATTTCTTTTACACCTACGCAAAAGCACTCGATTGGTCGAAACGAGTAGTTAAACATGTAAAGAGTAAATACGATGGTACAAAATATGACATTATTTTTTGCAGTTTCCCCAGCTTAGCATCACCTCTTGCAGGCTCTAAATTAAAGAAACTAGGTATAGGAAAAAAACTTGCAGTCGATTTTAGAGATCCGATGTCACAGTCTATAAATGGCCCATTTGGAGTTGGAAAATATATACAAAATAGTCTACTCAAAGAAACAGACATTACATTTCATATTTCAGAAGGTGTAATGAAGAATGTTTTAGGTAATAGTCAAAATCATAATGGTCTTCTTCTTACCAATGGTTTTGATTTAGATGATATTAATGCAGCAAAAATTGGAGAGGAAAACAGGAATTCTAGCAAGGAGATAAGATTTGTTTATACGGGCTCACTCTATGGCGGTAAGAGAGATTTTTCTATTTTTTTTTGAGGCATTATCAGAGCTTAAGAATAAGGGATTTGATATGGAACTCTTATCAATAGATTATGCTGGTCCAGATGGAAAGATATTAAAAAAACAAGCCGAAAAGTTCCAACTTCATAAGAACGTAATTGACAATGGTATATTAAGTCGGTCAGATGCAGTGAAACTTCAGGAAAAATCGGACATATGCCTACTTGCTACATGGAATTCAAATGAAGAACAAGGTGTTCTGACAGGGAAAGTCTTTGAATATTTTTTGCTCAAAAAGCCTGTTTTATCAATAGTCGATGGAGATTTAACAGGAAGCGAAATTTCTAAGGTAATTAGAGAGACTGGAGCAGGGCATTGCTGTGAGATAGCAAATCCAATGTCCCTTGAANATTTAGTTTATTGGTTGTCAAAAAACATAAATAGGAAAATGAATGATGGCATAATTCAATCTGAATATAATAGACAGCTTAAGAATTATGATATTGAAAATATCACATCAAAACTTTATGAGGCTTTAAATAAAGAGCTAGAAACAGCCGGATGATTTAATGCAAAAAATATCAAACAACATTTCGCTTCGTCTGTTGCTTATCGGCTTCTTCTTCACTCCTTTTACATCATTGAGAATCGGACCAATTGGTCCTGGCGAGATGCTTATCTTGCTATCATTATTTTTCGCATTACTTGGCAGCAAGGGATTGATTCTTATTGACAAGAGGATACAAGTCATTACAAATTTTTGGTGTCTGTTTATTTTTATCGCTCTTTCAGGATTTTTTTACAACCATCTATTTTTGGGATCTGCAAGCGGACATTTTTCAAGTGCAATATTTGATCTCTCCTCCTATTTATTNGTCTTATTATCAGTCTTAATCACCGGGCATTTAATGAGATTCAATGAGATTGATGAGAGCAAATTTTTTTACAATCTGTTTAAATCATGGGCTGTTGCTTATTCAATTCTCTATATCATTAGCTTTTTTACCCCAACAATTTTTGGTTTACCATTAGCAACTAATGAAGGTAAAAATTTTTCTCCACTTGTAGATAATATTCATCAAGCATCGAGCCTGACTTGTGCAATGGTATTTGTAATGATCTACATGGGCACTCTAGTAGAAGATAATAAGCGAAAGTTTTTCTATATAATAANTGCTATTTTATTTGCACCTATGGCTGTTACTAGCGGATCAAGTAAGGCTTTATTCGGTATAATTTTTGGTGCAATCATCGGAGTGACTACTTATCTATTTTTTAAGCAATCAGGCAAATATAAGGTTTTGATTAATTTTATATCGTCCTTAGTTCTTATATCTTTTCTTTTAGGGGTTTTTGCAGTTTATTTCAATATCATTACTTCAGCAGGTATAGAACTCTTTCAAGATGCTGATCCTCGCAATTCCAGGCAGACTCTTTACTGGTCAAGTATTCAACATGGATTGGAAAGTTTCCTTATTGGCTACGGACCTGGAAGCCATACCCCATTTAGGCAAGATTTTTGGGATGCTCACAATACAATACTAACAGTATTCCTCCAGTCAGGAATATTAGGCGTCCTTGTTTTGATTTACTTCGGTTTAAGGCTTTTCGGTAAGTTAAGCAATCATTATGCGATTGTTGGTGCATTTGGAGCTGTCAGTATTTATGTGCTAGGAGGAGATGTGCTTAGAAGATTACCAATCTGGATACTTCTCCTTGGNTTAGTTTATTTTTCATCTGCAATAAACTCTAAGCAAAAACTCAAAAAAATTCATAAATAAGGCTAAATTAATGTCTAATAAATCAAGAAAGAGAATCTTAGTTATAGGAGTGGTTTCATCCTCTCTTATAAACTTCCGNGGCTCATTATTAAAAGAATTAGTTGTATCTGGCCATGATGTGCATGTTGCTGCTAATGAGTTAGATCAAGATATTAGATCAAAGAAAAAATTACTGGAGATTGGGGTATCTACTCATAATGTCTCAATGTCTAGAACAGGAGTGAACCCTTTTATTGATTTATATACTCTAGCCAACTTGATAAGGCTTTATCTAAAGTTGCGACCTAATATAGTTCTATCCTATACAACTAAGCCTGTAATTTGGGGCGGTCTTGCAGCACTTTTTTTTCCGTCCACGAAATTTTTTGCATTAATAACTGGTCTAGGTTACGCATTTACAGAAAGTGTCAGCGGTAAACGATTATTATTAAAGAATATTTTACAGTTACTATATAAAATTGGGCTTAGTCATGCTTCAGGGGTGATCTTTCAAAATCCCGATGACAAAAATGAGTTTCTTGAAATGAAGCTAGTTTCAAGAAATACAAAGATAAAAGTTGTCAATGGGTCAGGAGTAAATCTTGATGATTTCCCAGTTGCACCATTTCCAAAAGCGAAGATTAATTTTCTCATGATTGCAAGATTATTAGGTGATAAGGGAGTAAGAGAATATATAGATGCCGGAAGAATCCTAAATAATCAAGGCATTAAGGCTGAATTTAATCTGGTAGGGCCTCGAGATACTAATCCTGATGGGCTAACAGATGATGAAATTAAGTCATGGCAGAATATGGATTGGCTCCAATGGCATGGTACATCGAAGGATGTTCGCTCTCACTACGAAAAAAATTTCGTCTATGTTCTACCAAGTTATCGTGAAGGCACCCCAAGAACGGTTCTGGAAGCTATGGCAACAGGACGACCCGTTATTACAACTGATACACCTGGGTGCAGAGAGACCGTAATTTCAGAACTTAATGGTTTCTTGGTTCCAATAAAGAATTCAAAAGAACTAGCATCATCGATGAAAAAGTTTATTGATAATCCGGAATTAGCACAAAGAATGGGCAAAGAATCAAGAGCTATTGCTGAGAAAAAGTATGATGTAAACAAAGTCAATAAAGAAATGATTAATGCAATGGAACTCGATTAGACTTAAGAATCAAAATTATTCCTAGCCTCTCAAAATAGAGGATTATTCTTCTGAGTACTTATCCTAATAGGTAAAATCATGTTATATCCATTGATAGTTCTCTGTGATACGCTAGTGCGATTTATGAACCAAAATATTATCTTTGAAAAGATTTTTTGACATTGTTGTAACTATTTTATCGTTGGTGATTCTTTCGCCAATTTACCTAGGCATATCAATTCTTATTTTTTACAAAATGGGATTTCCTCTTCTTTTTAGACAAACAAGGCCTGGAAAAGATGGAAATCTCTTTGAGATTATTAAATTCAGGACCATGCTTAATGAAAATGATAGAAATGGAAAGCCTCTTCCTGATGAGGATCGTCTTACCTCTTTTGGTGTCTGGCTTCGTTCAACCTCTCTGGATGAATTACCTGAGCTCATAAATGTACTTCGTGGGGATATGAGCATAGTTGGTCCAAGACCACTACTAATTGAGTATTTGCCACTATACTCAAGTGAACAGGCCAGAAGGCATAATGTAAGGCCTGGGATTACTGGATGGGCACAGGTTAATGGTAGAAATGCTATCTCGTGGAAAAAAAAGTTTGAACTTGATGTTTGGTATGTTGATAACAACAGTATTTGGTTAGACATAAAGATAATATCGATGACTTTTTTAAGGGTTATGGTTCGGTCTGGCATAGATGATGATATCGGTGTTGGTCAAGAGAAGTTCAAAGGCAATCAATGATACGATTAAATTAATGATTTATTTAAATGTTTGCAGGTTAAATTAGATGCGAATTTATTTATCAAGGCCACACATGTCAGGCAAAGAAGAAAAACTTGTTCTTGAAGCATTTTCCTCAAATTATATTGCGCCATTAGGGCCACATGTAGATGCATTCGAAGAGACTATTGCTGACTATCTAGGAGAAGGATTATATTGTGCCGCATTAAGCTCTGGAACAGCAGCTCTTCATTTGGCACTCAAAATTTCAGGAGTTTCTGAAGGAGATGAAGTTTGGGTTTCATCAATGACATTTGCTGGCGGCGTTTTTCCAATAATCTATCTCGGAGCAACTCCACGTTTTTTTGATTTAGATCCAAAAACATGGTGCTTAGATATAGAGATTATCGAAACTGAGCTACTTAAAGCATCATCAGAGAATAGGCTTCCTAAAGCAATTATACCCACAGACCTCTATGGGCAATCTGTTGATATTACATCGCTCGAGAAATTGGCAAAGGAATTCGATGTTCCGCTCATTATAGATAGCGCTGAAAGCTTAGGTGCAATAACAAATGATGCAAGAAAAGCTGGGTCAGGAGGTGATGCCTCAATTCTTTCATTCAATGGTAACAAGATTATCACTACTTCAGGCGGTGGAATGTTAGTTACAAAACATAAAGACTGGGCAAGTAAGGCTCGGTTTTTATCCACGCAGGCTCGTGATGAAGCGCCGCATTACCAGCACTCTGAAATTGGATATAACTATAGGCTATCGAATATTTGTGCTGCCATAGGACTGGGTCAGATGGAAGTATTAGACGAAAGAGTCAGAAGAAGAAGAGAAGTTTTCAAGAGATATTTCGATGCACTATCTATACCAGGTATTGATTTTATGCCAGAAGCACAAGGTTATCATTCAACAAGATGGTTAACGGCATTAACCATAGATCCAACCAAGCTTGGAATTAATCGTAATGATGTCATGAAGCGATTGAATGAACACGAGATTGAGTCTAGACCCCTATGGAAACCAATGCATCTGCAGCCAATTTTTAAAGGCTCTCGTTATCATGGGAGAGGGGTAGACGAGTCATTATTTGAGAAAGGAATATGCCTTCCATCAGGCAGCGATCTGTCTCTAGAAGAACAAGATGAAATAATTTCTCATCTTTTAGCTTTATTTAAATAGTAGGTATCTATTGGATTTGAATAATCGCATATCCTTAGGATTCAATATTATCAATAAGATCCATTTTTAGATTATTCGCTATTTGCTTTGCAAAAGAAATAATCCGACCACAGTGCTCAACATGCCAAATACCCATATCTCCTACAACGTTACCAGCAAGCAATGGACCGTTTATATAGAAGCCATCACAAACATCAAACTTGTTACCTACTTTAAAGCCATGTTTTGAAGTTGTTGGCACGNAGATACCGCTGTCTTTAAGTTGATTCAGCAATTCAGATAAACCTTCGCCAACTAAACCTGCAGAACCTGAACAATTAATAACTACGTCATAATGATGTTTTGCTAAATTACCGCCATTAGCATTCTGATACTCAACTATTGTGCCCATAGCTTTTTCAGTAGTCATTTTTATAAATCTACCTTCTATTACTTCAAGACTTTCATTTATTCTTAAATCATCTATTGGTGCTGTATATTCAGCACCGGCACGTCTTTGAAGNCTTCCAATTTCAACGCCATGATAGGTGACAAATTTAGATTTCTCATCTCTATTTAGCTGATTAACAAGTTTTCCTACATATTTAGTGAAAACAGGTAATGTGTCTGAGATTTTATATCCGCCATCATTGGCAGTTTCCAAATCAAATCGAAGAGCTTCAAGAATTGAATCTGCAGAAATATCTAAATCTAATTCTGAAAGAGCTCTTAGTTTAAGAGCAACGAAGTCTGTTTTTTTATTTTTTATAAATAGGTCAGGAAGTTTACCTTGTGGAGAGAGAACAGTTAATTTCACATTCTTCTTATTTGTATCATTTGTAATCTGATAAATTAGCTCTAATGCACTAGCATTAGCGCCTACTATAAGAATTTCAGGCTCCTTTATACTATTTATAAAGTTAAAAATAGTTCTCATTGTTGAATCTAGATCAGGATTATAGGGATCACCGACTAAGATAGCATCGTCAAACTTTATATTTTCATCTGCTAATAACCTAATATTTGGCATCCCGATTCCCAACATTACATGATTGGTTAAAAAAGTAATTCTATCTTTTAGTGTTACTTCAAATTTTCCACCCTTTTTTAAATCTTCAATTTTAGAAATGGACTTTACTTCTCCCCTGATAAAGTTTAACNCTATTTCAATTGACGAGTTCTCGACAGTATCCCTTAACTTATCCCATAGATAGATGCCAAAAAAATAACGTGGGATATGCAGCCCGTGAATATTTCCTGAAGTAAGTTGTTCCTCAGATTCTCTTATCCAAGCTTTTGATCTCAATCCAGCATTTTCCTTAAAAGGAATTATTAGCCAGCTAAAATTTTTACTAACCCATTCAATAAATGGTTCAAGCTCATTCTCGGGTAAGAATTCATCAAGTGGAGTGATTATAAGAGATGTAAATCCTGATCTTCTTCCGTATGGTATTCCTCCCCAGAACCATTTATCTTTTTCAAAAACATGGATTTTTAATGGCAAATTATCATGTTTTTGCTTGTCAGTGTATGCCCTATTATCTAGCTGTTTGATAAGTTCTATTAGTGTGTAAGTTGAAGAAAGGCCAGAACCAATGAATGAAATATCTGAGTGACTGTTTTCAGAAATATTTTGAGATGATTCAGTATATTTTCCAAAATCTCTTAGATCTTCTTTAACCCAATCAAACACAGAAATATATTCCTTCTCTGATTAAATTGACTGGATTATTTTTCATTTTCATATTAAGAACCTTTTTGGGTATGTCGAAATATTGCTTCACTATCTCCATCAAGCTCCTCAAGAATCTTTCTATTCACAAGGGTATAGCGTTTACCATCTAGCTCAACATATGCTCCATCATAGGGAGGGAACCAAAATGCCCTTATTTTTGTGTCAACATCATCACCTGGGTTGATTCGTTTCATTTCCTCCATCTCTTTTCTAGAAAGGTACCTTCCTCCTTTCATTGGAATTGAAGGCAGCACCCCTTGTTTTGTTATTCTTTCCAATGTTTTTTTAAATAATTTAACCATCCTATCATGACTCTTTTTTTCAAGACTCTGTGCCGTTTCTTCGTATGGATTTATTTCAAATCTATCAACTTCAATTATGGGCCCAGTATCTATACCTTCGTCTAAATAATGAGCTGTCACTCCAAATTCTTTTTGATTCTCTAAAATTGCAATATTAAATCCCCCAGTACCTCTGAGGTCTGGAAGTGGTGCTGGATGAAAATTAATGATTCCGAGTTTAGGTGTTTCTATTAATGGTTTTTTTAGAATTCTCCAAAAAACATATGAAACAACTAGATCAAAATCTAGTTGCTTAGAGGATATTTCCTCCAACAATCCTTCGTAATCAAGAAGTTTCAGGCCATATTTTTTGGCCACTTGTGCTGTGGGCGAAGTTTCTTGGTGATCATCTGTGACAACTGCTACAACATTCCAGCCATTATTGACACTCCACTCTAATGCCTGAGCTCCATAGGTTTTTCTGCCCATAAATAGTAACTTGTTCATATGCCAGTATTTTGACTCTTGGAATAGGGGATAAATTATACATTATTATGTCATAACAGCTCAGATTATAATCTTTAAATCAATGTCCATTTTGAATAAATATGGGTTAAGATCATAAAAAAGAATAAAATATAAGTTCCCAAATCATCCCAAAAATATAATCCTCCAACAATAATGAATCTATTTAATTTTCAACATCAAATTAAATCACTAGTAAACATGAGTAGGGTCAAGAAGGTCCTATTAATCATGCTAAGCGATTATTTGCTTCTTGTTGGAGGATTCTGGTTGTCCCTATCGCTAAGAATTAATGATTTTTTCAGTCCTTCAATGCCTAGTTTGTATCTTATCGTTTTAGCCCCTTTATTTGCATTACCAATATTCTATTTTTTTGGTTTATATAATTCATTAGTTCGCTATTCAAACTACAAGAGTGTGCAAACAATCACAATCGCAATAACAATATATTCTTTTTTATGGTTTCTTCTCGTCCTCATCATCGGGATCATTGAAAAGCCATATGATTTTTTGATTATCAACTGGTTAGTGACGATAATACTTGTTGGAGGCTCAAGATATCTTGCTCGATATTTTCTAATTCCAAGATCAAGACAATCGAGAAGAGTGCTGATATATGGAGCAGGTTCTGCAGGGACCCAGATTTATTCAGCCTTAAATTATGACCCAGATGCAACTGTTGTTGGGTTTGTTGATATTCAAAAGGATCTTCATAACAAATTAATAGAGGGTATAAAGATATATAGCCCTGACTCTCTAAAAAAAATCATACCTGAAGAGAAAGTTAGCGAGATTTATATTGCTATCCCATCAGCATCAAGAGNTGAGATTGCAAGAATAATTGAATCCTTAAAGGGTTATGGAATTGAAATTAGAAAACTGCCATCGATAGCAGATCTGGCATCTGGGAAGATAGATATATCGGATCTAAAAAAGATCAAAATTCAAGATTTGTTAAGAAGAGAGCAAAGAAGTCCAATTCAGAGTCTTTTGGAGCAGGATATCCAAAATAAGAGTGTGCTAATAACTGGAGGCGGTGGATCAATAGGTTCAGAGCTTGCTATTCAGATACTATCTCAGAACCCAAGGTTGCTAATTCTTTTTGATATAAGTGAGTATGCTTTATATGAGATAGAGCAGCGGCTTTCATCTCATTCAAATTTTTCCAAAGTAGCCACAATAATAGGTAATGTCACTAATCAAAAAAGCTTAGAAAAAATTATGGCAGAAAATGACATTCAAACCGTCTATCATGCAGCTGCATATAAGCATGTCCCACTGGTGGAAAAAAACCCACTAGCAGGGGTTCGGTGTAATATTTTTGGGACACTATCATGTATCAATGCAGCAATTACCAATGATGTAGAAAGTTTTGTATTTATATCTACGGATAAAGCTGTAAGGCCTACTAATGTAATGGGGGCAACAAAAAGATTTGCAGAACAAATTCTGCAATCTATAAAATTGAGCAATCCTGAATTTCAGAAAAAAAATACTAGAATTAGTATTGTAAGGTTCGGAAATGTTCTTGGCTCATCCGGTTCTGTGGTTCCATTATTTTCTAAACAAATAGAACAAGGAGGCCCACTAACAGTTACTGACCCAAACATCATTAGATATTTTATGACAATAAAAGAAGCGTCTCAGTTAGTTATTCAGGCAGGGGCACTAGGTAAGAATGGAGACATTTTCTTGCTCGATATGGGTGAGCCAGTGAAAGTTCTTGATTTAGCAAGAGATATGATTAGGTTGAGCGGAAATAGAGTGAAAGATGATAACAATCCAGATGGTGATATTGAAATATCATTCACTGGATTAAGGCCTGGTGAGAAGTTATATGAGGAGCTCCTAATTGATAGTCAGTCCGAATCAACTGAACATGAGAAGATTTACATTGCTAAGGATAAGAATTTACCATGGAAAGATATCGAAGAATTCATTAAGGACCTTGAGCTAATGTGCAATGAAGGAAGCTATAAAGAAATAAAGGATATATTTATTAAATCTGTAGACGGGTATAATCCTGACGAAAAAATTAATTAGTTAGATTTTCTTCTGATTCAGCATAGATACTTTGTGAGATATTTTCTTAGTATGAATAAAAAAAACTTGCAAAGTGAGCCTAATTTAGACTAATGTATCTTCACGAAGCGAATCTGCGTTTCTTCATTTAGATTTTCAAATTAATAAAATCAATTAACCAAAAGGAAATCATATAAATCTATGGATATAAATCAGGTTACAGATAAAAACTTTGAAAAGGAGGTTCTGTCTTCTTCGCTTCCTGTTTTGGTTGATTTCTGGGCTGAGTGGTGTGGACCATGCAAAATGATTGGCCCAATACTAGAAGAAATAAATCAAGAGCTGAATAAAAAAATTAGGATAGTGAAAGTAGATGTTGATTCAAACAGTCAAACAGCAATGAAGTATGCAATTAGGAGTATACCTACTCTAATAATAATAAAAGAGGGTTCAGTGATTGCACAACATATTGGTGCAGCATCAAAAGCACAGCTGGAAAATTTCATTAACGAGAATATATAAACATATGCCATCAAACGGAAGAAAAAGAAAAAGAGGTTCAGGCCACAAAAAAGATTTTCGAGACAGAGCGTCTACATTTACTTCTGCAGATGTTATATCTAAGTCTGAATTAGAGGGCGATGATGTACTTAGTTTGCCAGACCTCAGAACTAAGTCTATAACTGAAATCCAGCAGACAGCCGAGGAAATGGGAATTGAGAATATCTCAAGAGCTAGAAGGCAAGATATCACATTTTCGATCCTCAAAGCACATGCAGGAGATGATAAAAGGATTTTTGGGGAGGGGGTTTTAGAAATTCTTCAGGATGGTTTTGGCTTTCTTAGATCAGCAGATACCTCATATATAGCAGGACCGGATGACGTATACGTTTCACCAACTCAGATTAGAAAATTTAATTTAAGGACTGGAGACACTGTCTCTGGTTCAGTAAGACCACCAAAAGACAATGAAAGATATTTTGCACTATTGAAGGTTTCGGAAATAAACTTTGAAGACCCTGAGAACGTAAGAACAAAAGCATTGTTTGAGAATCTAACCCCATACTTCCCTGAAGAAAGATTAAAGCTTGAACAAGGTACTGGAAGTGTTGAGGATTTAACTGCAAGAATTATAGATCTCGCTTCTCCAATTGGAAAAGGACAAAGAGGTTTGATTGTTTCACCCCCAAAAGCTGGAAAAACAATATTACTTCAGAATATCGCATCCTCTATTACTACTAACTATCCAGACGTTCATTTAATTGTTCTTCTAATTGATGAGAGACCTGAAGAAGTGACTGATATGATAAGAACCGTGAGAGGAGAGGTAGTATCAAGCACATTTGATGAACCAGCTTCAAGACATGTTCAAGTTGCAGATATGGTTCTTGAAAAAGCTAAAAGGCTCTCAGAGCATAAGAAAGATGTAGTAATTCTTTTAGATTCGATAACAAGATTAGCAAGAGCTTATAACACAGTAGCGCCAGCATCAGGCAAGGTTCTAACTGGTGGTGTCGATGCAAATGCATTACAAAAACCAAAACGGTTCTTTGGTGCTGCGAGGAACCTTGAAGAAGGTGGAAGTTTAACTATTATTGCAACGGCACTTGTTGAAACAGGCTCAAGAATGGATGAAGTTATTTTTGAGGAGTTCAAAGGAACAGGGAATATGGAAATAGCCCTCGATAGAAGAATTGCAGATAAGAGAGTTTATCCTGCTGTCCATATTAATAAATCGGGCACTAGACGTGAAGATTTGCTTATGGATCCAGAAGAACTTCAGAAAATGTGGGTACTAAGAAAGGTTGTCCATGATATGGATGAAATTGCTGCTGTTGAGTTTCTTCTTAATAAAATGAAAGATACAAAGACTAATAATCAGTTTTTTGAGTCAATGAAGAAATAAATTTATTTCATAACCCTAAAACCAATATCTCTTCTATAGTATTTTCCATCCCAATCTATTTCTTGGACGGCAGAGTATGCATTTGCACTGGACTGATTTAAGTCATCACCAAGTGCGGTGACGCAAAGAACCCT
>PAZD01000051.1 GCA_002715405.1 Acidimicrobiaceae bacterium | reverse complement strand
AGGCCACCGGCTGAATAAGTCGAAGGTCGAGGAGTAGATTATGCACAATTTAAGGGTAGCTAGAAAGTTGCCTTATCCCACAATTAACTTCGATTGGTTACCGAGTCTGGTAGTTAATTCGTTCGCCAGACTCAAATAATATTTGGCCTTCAGCTATTGCTTTTTTTGACATCCCCGAGGTTAAAATTGATGGACCTTGAGAGAGGGCATCAAGCCTGCCAAGGTCGTTTGCGGCCCAGATTGCTCGGAGACTTGCCTGAACTGCAACTGTTGGCTGACTAGCAATTGCAGTTGAGATCCACGCCGCACGTTCATGAAGATTGCCCTTGGGAACAACTTCGCTTACGAGCCCTATTCGTTTTGCTGTATCAGCTGAAAGTCTCTCATGGTTTCCCAACAGCGTCATTCTTAGTATCTCACCAAGAGGCATGCGTTGGGCCATCTTCATGGGCTCGTAGACTGCTGGCATACCATAGGTGACGTGAGGGTCGAAAAAAGTTGCATGATCAGATGCAATAATAATGTCGCATTCAGCTAGAAAATAAAACGCTCCTCCACAACATATACCGTTTACAGCACAAATTACAGGTTTCCATAAATCACATGATTTGGGCCCTAGATCATTGCCAGGATCGTCGTACATGTAGTTATTAGATGTTCCATATAGATTTTCATTGTCATGAAGGGCGGTCATATCATCATCGCGGTCTATCCCAACGGAAAATGATTTATCGCCGCTACCTGTTAGGACGACAGCATGTACATCATCCATCTCTCGAAAAGCACGCCAAGTTGACCGAACCTCTTTTTGCATTTCTAAGTTGAATGCATTGAGAACTTCAGGGCGATTAAGAGTTACCCAAGCAACATTCTTGTCAAAACTTACAGTAATTGTGTCAAAATGCTTTGGGTCGAAGTTATTTTCCATGAGTCTAGTTTGGCAGGTAAATGCTAGAACGCCACCGAACAACACTAATTTGGCTTCAAACTAGAGTAATAAGGGGATGATTTATTCTTAACTCGGCTTATTGTCACGAATTAGGGTATTGCCCTTTGACCATTTAATTTTGATCTCTCTTTTGGCTATGCGCCATCCACTATCTGTAAGGAGAAGTTCGTCAAAGTAGACACCTCCCATTTCGTGTATATCGCCTCCAGGTGTGTCTAGTAAATGCTGAATTACATGAAGGTAGCATCCGGCACTAGCGGTATTCCCGTTGATAGTAGCCCAATGATTCCCGTTAATATGCTGCACAGAAGTAAGGTAGTCACACCCATCGATCATTGCTTGTTTGATTTCTTCAATACCGTTGTAGGAGCGACCATAAATTCCAACAGCATCCGAAGTGAAGATATCGTCAAGTTTGTCGTAATTTCCAGAGTCAATAGCAACTGCATACATGACCTGAAGTTCCTGTATTGATGATTTATGCATGTATTCGTTTTCGATGCTCTCCATAGTAACTCCACGTCTATTTCCTATTTGTAACTAGTTAACAGCTACGGTGCAAGTTTCATGTCAATATGGAGATATGGGTTGGGATTTTGATGGGAAAGTGGCAGTTGTTACTGGTGCGAGTAGAGGCATCGGAGAAGCTACAGTCAGAGCATTAGATGCTGGGGGGGCGAGAGTTGTTCTCGTCTCTAGAAGTGGGTCAACATTGAATGAAATCGCTTCTGGTTTAGCAAACGATTCTCTTGTTATTGATTGTGATCTTAGCGATGATGAATCGGTATCAGTTATTAGGGAATGTACGTTGGATAAATTCGAACGCATCGATGTTCTTGTTAATAATGCTGCGGTTGAAAGAAATGAACCGGCACATCGTGCAACTGCTGCTGCGATTGATGAAACCCTTCTGGTTAATCTTCGACAGGTGTTCATGCTGTGCTCTGCGTTTGCCAAAGATTTATTTGCTACTCAGGGGAACGTTGTGAATGTCACCTCAACAGCAGCAGCAGGTGCCGGAGGAACGCAGGGTGCGTATGCTGCCTCAAAAGGGGGTCTTAATACACTCACAAAGAACCTCAGTAACGAATGGGCCAACAAGAGAGTTCGATGCAATGCAGTAGCTCCGGGTCTTGTGCTCACCGAAATGTGGGAACCAACATTTGAAAAATTAGGTGAACAGACTGTAATGGAGGCCTTTGTGAAGCGCGTTCCGCTAGGAAAATGGGGGACACCTGAAGAAATAGCAAACGTTATTTGTTTCCTTGCATCTGAATTAGCCTCCTATGTGACAGGGCAAGTTGTCAGAGTAGACGGTGGGATGCTGAATCTCTAGTAAAATGTATTTACGAATATTTGAACGAAAGTAAAAAAAAGCTTTAAACTATCTTCGTTATGGCTTCAGAAACAACAGAACAACGACTATCCGCTCTTATTGATCGCGAACAAGAAGCTATCGGCTGTCCATACCCTATTTTTTCTGCATTGCGCGATGAAAGCCCTCTTCACTTTAGTGAGAAACTAGGGACTTGGGTTTGCACCAGATATGAGTACATAATGGAAATACTGCACGACACAGACCGCTTCTCCTCACTGATGCCCACAGGGCCTCGTGATGGGCGGTCAGGGTTTGCAACAGCCATGGAAGAATTAGCCGCAGATCCAAGCATGGCTGAGTACTTTCAGACCTTTCTGGCTAATGCAGCAAATGCGGCTGTCCTTTTAAATGCTGATCCACCAGAACACCGACGGCAGCGTAAAGCAGTGAACCGAGCATTTCGTCCTACGAGGTTACGTGGGATGGAGCCTATGATTCAAGATGTAACCTGTAGCCTTCTTGATGAGATTATTGATCAGGGCGAATCAGAATTTGTTGCTGAATTCGCAGTTGGTCTACCTATGACAATTATTGCAGTTGCCCTAGGAGTGGAAACAGATAATCTTCAAACATTTAAGAAGTGGTCTGATGATCTAGTAATGCCAGTGGGTAACCCAGACCCGACAACTGAAAAAGTTCGAGACTATCTAATATCTTTATCTGAATTTAATAAGTTCTTCGGTGATCTACTGCAATTGCGCAGAGAAGAGGCACATCAAGATATTATTTCCGATGTTGCAAATGCTGAAGTCAATGAAGAAATGCTTAATGATGCAGAAATGCTTTCAATGCTTCAACAATTTCTCGTAGCAGGAAATGAAACTACAACGAAATTGTTGACAAATCTGATGCATCATCTCGCTGTAGAAGATGGACTTGAAGACAGAC
The DNA here is from genome assembly GCA_002715405.1 of Acidimicrobiaceae bacterium. GTDB lineage: Bacteria > Actinomycetota > Acidimicrobiia > Acidimicrobiales > UBA8592 > UBA8592. The sequence continues at coordinate 21,471 of PAZD01000051.1, read as the reverse complement.
TTCGAAATGATCCAAGCCTTATCGACAATTTTATTGAAGAGGGTCTAAGGTTCGAAGCTCCTGTCGGAGGTCTTTTCAGGATGGCAAAAGAAGATACTGCCGTCGGGGGAACTGAACTGCGAGAGGGAGATCACATATGGTTGATTTTTGCTGCGGCAAACAGAGATCCAGACATGTTCTCTCAGCCTGACACTTTTTCTGTTGATCGAGAGAATGCTCGAGACCATCTGGCTTTTGGCCACGGTGAACATTTCTGCATTGGTGCAACACTTGCAAGGCTGGAGGCGAGAATTGCAGTCGAGCAGATACTTGAACGAATGGAAAATATTCGGCTTGTTGAAGGTAAAAACAAATTTGAATATGAAGATACCTTTGTCCTCCGCGGACTCAAGGAACTTCATATCGCTTTTGATGCTCGATAGTCACGAGCAAATAAATTGAGAGGGGAGCACAGTGTCTGAATGTCCTGAGAACCCTCGGTCTGTAGATGATGTAGATATCTTTGCCCCAGAGACTATAGAGAACTGGTATCCGACCTATGATCTTCTCCGGGAAGAAGCACCGATTTACCATGTCCCAGAAACTCAAACATACTTTCTCACCCGATATGAAGATATCATACAGGTCCTTAGAAATACGGACATTTTTCTAAGAGGTGGGGGAACTTCCCGGCCCTTGCTTTCTGACCCTAATGCTGTACAAACGTTTAAAGAAGGATGGCCCAAAAGGACCGTCTTGGGCTCCAATCCCCCTGATCATCGACGTTACAGAGACATGGTGGATCATTTTTTTTCAGTAATTGGTGCTGAAAAGCAAACTGATCTTATAACGGGAATTGTCAATGATCTTATCGATAAGTGGATAGATGATGGAGAGGTCGAATATGTAAAAAGTTTCGCAGAACCTTTACCTTCAATGGTTATTACCATCATGATGGGATTTCCTCTGGAGGACCTTGAGAATCTAAAATTATGGAGCGAGGCGTGGGTCGCTCCATTTTCTCTTCAACTAACCGCTGAAGAAGAACGTATTGCAGCAACTCGCATGGTCGAATTTCAGCACTATATACACGATCATATACAGCAGAGACGGAAATACCCTGGAGACGATGTTGTCTCCTATCTGGTGCAAAATCCTGTCAAATTACATTCTGAAACTCGGATGTTAACAGATGCTGAGATTATTAATATGGTTGACCACCTCTATATCGGGGGAAATGAAACTACAACATTTGCATTAACTTCTGGCATGTGGCTACTAATTCAAAATCCAATCTTACAAGATGCATTACGCTCTGCTCCTGAAAAGGCTAGATCGTTTGTAGAGGAGGTTCTTCGTTTGGAGTCACCGACTCAAGGAATGGACAGACATGCAGCCGAGGACACAGAAATTAGTGGGGTGAAAATCCCTAAAGGCTCACATGTGCACATAAGGTATGCTGCTGCTAACCGTGACAAACGTCAATTCAATTGCCCAGTTGATATAGATATCGATCGTAAGAATGCCCATAAGCATTTAGCATTTTCCCTTGGTGAAACCCATTGCCCAGGCGCTGGCTTAACCCGACTAGAGCAGACGATCGCTGTTCAAACAATTCTGAAACGAATGGAGAACTTTTCATTCTCACCAGATAAGAACAGCTTTCAACATCACCTAAATTTTACACTCCGGTCATTTACTGACCTTCATTTTACTTTCGACAAAATTTAGATCTAGAAATTTAGATCTAGAAATGGTATGGGAATCGGTCCCAATCAGGAGAACGCTTCTCTAAAAAGGCATCTCTCCCTTCTTCTGCTTCGTCAGTCATATATGCGAGTCTTGTAGCTTCACCGGCGAATACTTGCTGGCCGATAAGTCCATCATCAACAAGGTTCATTGCGAACTTGGCCATACGATTCGCCATTGGCGATTTTTGATTGACTAATGATGCCCAGTCCAGAGCGAAATCCTCAAGTGATGCATGAGGGACTACCGCGTTAACCATCCCCATGCGATGAGCCTCATCAGCTGTGTATTGTTTGCCTAGAAAGAAGATTTCTCGTGTAAATTTTTGACCAATGTGCTTTGCAAGATAAGCAGACCCGAATCCTCCATCAAAGCTTGCAACATCTGTGTCTGTTTGCATAAATAGTGCATATTCTGCGCTAGCGATAGTTAAATCACATGTTACGTGGAGGCTATGTCCGCCACCTACTGCCCATCCAGATACTACAGCAATAACCGGTTTGGGTATCGTCCGGATTAGGCGTTGTACTTCAAGGATATGTAAACGTCCAACTTTCGACGGGTCTATTGAATCAGATGTTTCTCCTTCAGCATATTTATACCCGTCTTTGCCACGTATTCGCTGATCACCCCCCGAACAGAAAGCCCAACCTCCGTCTTTTGATGATGGTCCATTACCGGTTAAGAGAATGCATCCAATGTCTGTACTCATCCGAGCATGATCTAAGGTTCTGTAAAGCTCATCTACTGTTTGTGGCCGAAAGGCATTACGAACTTCAGGCCTGTTGAATGCTATACGAACTGTTCCATGTTCTTTAGCCCGATGATAGGTCAAATCTGTAAGATCGAAACCAGGAATTTCATCCCAGAGTTCAGCGTTAAATATTTGTGACACGGTATTTCCCATACCGTCATCCTAGAAGATTATGCGGTGACTTCGACATTCGAAAGATAGTTGCAGGTGCTTGACATGGTTATTGAGTCGAATGCCTTTAGGTTTATCGACGTATGGCATTCAGAAGTAAGGGAACGAGAAAGTATTTATTGTTATTTGCCGCGTTGTGGGATCCACCAGTCCGGCGCTTTTTCGCTATGGTTTTCAACGTATTGATTCCATATGTCTCCTTTTTTCGAGTCAATCGTTCCCTCAGTTTGTGATTGTGCGAGCGGGGAAGCGCCGTCTACAGGATCGAGCCATTGAAGTCGAAAATCTTCAAAGCAATCCATAAAATCAACATTGTGGTGATAATCCGCTACTTGGTGAGTCATAAATCCATCGAAATCTTCGAAAGATAAAAGCACAAAATATGTTCGGTCATCAGTACCTCGAAAATATTCGTATCTTATGACTGCAGATTCATTTTCATGGGTAGAGGTAAAAACAGCGCGAGCGATTTCTTCAAAGAAGTCCTCGTATCCTGGTTTAAGTTTGGCCTCGGCCAGCAGGGTAGACATCGTTTCATTATGTCAGACAAAGATAGTTAGTAAAAGTTATGACTCTTCGATTCTTCGACCATTTTCGAGCAGGTTTATTTCCCAAAGTACTTGGTCAAGACGGTCGGCTGCAGTGATTGGAGCGTACTTTTGTGGCCGATCTTCTGTGATGCAACTCTTTAGTGGTGAGAGAATAGTCCTAGGTGACGGATGACAGAATTGAACAATTGACAATCGATCACCGGTTTGATCAGGATCTGCTACAACTCTATGAATGCCTGTTGGTATCGCGCCATTGCTTAAGTGTTCAAGCATTATTCCGGTATTCATAATTAGGTATCCGTCGGGAGGTAATGCTTCGATCCAACCTTCTTCAGTCTTTATTTGTAGCCCCTTTGCTGTAGAGCGAGGAAGAGCAGTAATCAGGTTTATATCGCCATGCTCCTCAGCCCATACATGGGATTCGGTTGGAGCTAAATTCATTGCAGGGTAGTGAATAGCTCGCGACAGTGTCGCCCCTCCCGGCACAAATGAATCAAAGAAACTCTCAAAGCAATTAAGTCCTAGCGCGATGATGCGTAAGAAACGTAATTGAAGTCGAAGAACTTCCTCATGGAAGGTTTCTAGAGCATCTGTTATACCGGGAACAAGTTTTTCAGGAAATGAGTTATCAAAGAATCGGTGGGGATATCGGTTCTTTAGAGGGTGACCATGTGGGATATCTTTACCCCAATTAAGCATCTCCTTCCAGTCAGGAATTTCGGAAATAGCGGCCGTTTCGACGAGTAATCCTGTATACCCTCGCTGCCCATTTGTCCCGTCAGCGATTGCCGATGATTTTTCCTCTGTAGATAAGGCAAAAAATTCCGCTAGTTTTCCGTATACATCATCAAGAAAATCCTGAGAAATATCATGTGCGCTATATACGAATCCTGTTTGAAGACTTTGCATAACCCCATCAACAACGGCATTACGAGTGGCAGAATCACCATTTTCAAATGCTAAAAGATCTACATCAAATACTTGATCCGCCATACATGTACCATATCGGAATATGTAGAAGTCAACTGAGTAGTATGTGGGCGCCAACTCTATAGGGTGACAATCGGTTAACATTAATGGGTGGCTTATATGCGCAAAAGACGAGTTTCATTAGGGGTGCTGCTAATCCCCATTCTGCTTCCGTTAATATTTGTTTCTTCTGCTGCGTCTCAAAGCCAAGAAGACCTTGATGGCATCGAAGAGGCGAAAGAAGAACGGGAACTGGCTCGAGAACGAGAACTATCTGCAGAATCGGAAATTGCACTTTTAGAAGCAGAGGATATCGAAGTTGTTGCAGCTCTTGAAGCAGCAACAAGTTTGGTGTACTTGCAGGAGGCGAAAGAACAAGCTGCACAACAACGGCTAGAAGCAGCTCTGAACGAAAAGGTAATTGCACAGGAGAGTTATCTTGAAATTGCACAGGAAATACAACTTCTTGAAGAACGAGCAGTTGCTTATGCTGTTGAATCGTATCTTGGGTTAAATGACCAACGGACCGAAGCATGGTTTGAGGCAGATGATGCAACTACAGCTGCCCACAAGATTGCACTTCTTGACTTTGTCACTAGTGATACCAATGACGTGCTCGATCGATTGAAACTAATCCAAGAAGACAGAGATTCTCTTCTTAGTACAGCGGCAGAAGCAGAAGCAGAAGCGGACATTATTACAGTAGAGCTCGAAGAAGTTCGTGTGGAACTGGAAGCCAAACGCAAGGTTCAAGAAGAATTAAAAGCGGAACTAGACGCTAGGAGAGCTCATTGGGACACTGTTCTTGCTGTGGCTGTTCGAGAACAGGAAGATATCACTGATTTTATTATTGCTGAAGAGGAGCGGATAGAAAGAGAATTGGAAGAAGCCCGACGGCAAGCTGAATTAGATGCCCGTTTGGGCCAAATAAGCGAGTCAGGGTGGACATGGCCTGGTGGCGGAGCGGTTGGATCAGGATTTGGGATGAGGCTACACCCGATTTTGGGATATTATAGAATGCATAATGGCATAGATACCGGCTGCCAGATTGGTGATCCTATATGGGCTGCAACAGAAGGTATTGTTACGATTGTCGAACCGTACGGGGGATATGGAAATACTATTGTCATACAGCACGCTAATTCTCTATCCAGCCTGTATGCGCACTTAAATGGTTTCAACGTTAATGTGGATCAATATGTCTTTACTGGTGAGCAAATTGGAACCTGTGGAACGACCGGACTCTCCACAGGCCCGCATCTNCATTTTGAAATTAGGGTAAGCGGGGCCCCAGTAGATCCAATGCCGTATCTTCCTTAAGAAAATACAGATATTAACGCTAGGCATAGGGTAGCTACAAAAATCATGCCGCCAAGCAGGAGCATATGAGGTATATACCGAGAAATATGACGCATTGGTAATGGGGAATCAAGGATAGGCTCGGCCGGGCCGGTTTGAGAATCACGATGAACAGGATTTGTAATCACTCCGGGTGGGTCAATGCGGGTTTCCTCGTTTGATCGAACTTTCTCACTCCAACGGTTACCACTCCACCATCTTTGATCATGCCGATGATAAGGGTCAGGCTCCCAATTTCCTGATCCCTTATCTGATTGGTAGTCGCCTTTATTAGTCATTCTTTCGCTGTTCGTTGTCTAAGTAATACAATGTTCTCACAGAATTTAAATGATGAAAAACACTATTATGGGGCAATCTAGTTTGACGGAAGGTGCGAGTTCGTGGATATTGAATTAACCGAGATAGCCGCAATCCTCGATGACCAGACTAAAGAGGACGTTTCAGGCCTTGTTACTGGTTTCACTGTCGACTCGCGCACGGTTAAAGAGGGAGATTTGTTCATACCTTTAATTGCTCAACGTGATGGGCACGACTTTATCAAAGATGCAATTTCGGCTGGGGCTATAGGGCATCTCTATAGTCATGGCGTAGCCCAGAAAAATGGAATTAAGGTTAGTGACACCATGGACGCGCTCCATACTTTAGCTTGTAAAGCTAGAAATAAATTAGGCGCGGTGAGTATAGGGATTACAGGATCAGTTGGGAAAACTACAACCAAAGACATGGTTAAAGAATGTCTGGCAGCAGTGTTTACAGTTACGGCGAGTGAACAATCATTCAATAATGAAATTGGTGTCCCGTTAACAATTCTTTCTTCACCTCCTGAAACAGAGTTATTAGTAGTCGAAATGGGCGCTAGGGGAATTGGGCATATTCGAACCCTCTGTGAGATAGTAAATCCAAAAATAGGTGTAGTGACATGCATAGGAATAGCACACAGTGAGTTCTTCGGCGGTATTTCACAGACGATTCAAGCAAAGGGAGAACTTATCGAATATCTGGAAACAGATGGGTTAGCTGTATTGAACAACGACGATGAAAACGTTCGGGATTTACGAAACAGGACGTCAGCAGAAATCCTTACGTACGGCTGTGGAAAAGGAGATGTGGTAGCTGAAAATATCAAGATTGGGTCTGACCTTAAACCGAGCTTCACGATACGTTCACCATGGGGAAATTCAGAACTGAACCTCAATATCTCAGGTACGCATAATGTGACGAATGCTCTAGCCGCAGCTGCAACAGCAATGTATTCCAATGTTCCTATCTCTAAAGTTGTCGAAGCTTTAGAGACGCTCAGAATTTCGCCATTACGAATGGAAACATTTGAAACTGCTGGGGGATGTCTAGTGATTAACGATTCTTATAACGCAAATCCATTATCCATGAAAGCAGCTCTTGGCGCGTTGGCCGCATCTGGCCGAAAGGAGCGTATAGCCGTTCTAGGAGTTATGGCTGAACTTGGAAACGAGCATGAGAATAGCCATCTTGAAATCGGCGAATTAGCAAAATCTGAAGGTATTGATGTCATATCTATAAACGTTGAAGAGTACGGAGGGCATCTCGTCGAAACGGTAGAAGAGGCGTTCCAAGCTCTCAGTGGTATGACAAATTTAGGAAGAAATACTGCGGTTTTATTGAAGGGATCCCGAATTGCTGCTCTTGAATCTCTTGCAACGAAACTGTCAAATAAAGAAACGGCCTAGTGGCTGGTGCGATATAGGGGNTATATGGGTTAGCTCTTCTAAGAAAGTGTGGATCTCATCGCTATTAACTAATAAGTCCCCGTCACAAAAGTTGCAGAGCCATATGAGCTTCGCACTTGGCCTGACATATTTTCCGTATTGATTATTTGATACATGTTTATTTACCTTGTCATATACTGGCGCCATATTTCTAGACCAGATTCCCGCAGCTAATAAGATCTTGATTAGCTGGGATGTGTATGTGAAACCGCAGGTTCTGCAAAGCTCAGACTTTATTCCTCAATTAGGTGATCTGATTCAGCACACCTAGGGCAACGTTAAAGTAGTCCCATGATCTGAAGCTGTTCAGTGTTCTACAAGTATTCAATAAACATCGGATCGGTTAGGATCGTACTGGAGGCACGTAATGGGCAAAGAATCGACTTATTACCAAATTCTTGGAGTTTCCCCAAGTGCTAAACACAAGGAAATCCGTGCGGCGTATTTAGCTAAAGCCAGAAACCTTCATCCAGATAACTTTCAAAATGCACCTAAACGTGAGCAAATTCGGTCTGAAGAATTAATGCGAGAACTGAACCAGGCATGGTCGACCTTATCAAATAAAGAAAACCGTTCTAAATATGACTTGAAAATCTCGAGCGAAAAAACAGATAACAGAAGTTATACATCAACCGATAGAGCTTCGTATCAAGAATGGACTCCGGAACCCACTCCGGAGAAAAAAACACTCCGCTATGCAACTGAAGAAGAAATGAAACTCACATGGATCGCAAAATTAGTTAGACCTGCACCTCTTGCTTTGATACTTCTTGGGGTAGTTGCTGTAGTAATAATCGCATCGATAGGGATTGGTAGCAACGATGATTCTAATAGGTCAGTTCCGGTTGCCAGACCAACAGGTCAGCCAATCGACTGTATGAACCTTGTGGCTGGCGCAAGGGGAGAACGGGTCAAATGTGTCAGTGGTGAGTATGACGCAATAATTTACCGTATCGTTCCAGCTGGAGAAGAATGTCCGAAGGATCTGGAAGAAGTATGGAAAGGCAACGGCGAGATGTTCTGCGTATTTTATGAGAATATACCTAGTTAGATTTTGGTTGCTTCCATTCTCAGAANNCCATCGNATAGNGCCATGNCGAACATCAATTGAAGCAATCCTTCCGAACTGTATATCTCGCTCACTTCTCTTCTTGTTTCAGAAGAGATTGATCGGACATCAAATACAAAACTCTCAGCGACACTTCGAAGCAATTCACTATTTTCGATAGGAGCAGTCTCTGGCATGTTCGATAGATAACTAACGCCAAGAAGCTCTGACATCCTATGTTTCACCAAAGACAAAGCATTATCGGGTACAGCGTCAATCGAAAGTAAACCTTCCTCTAAAATTGCCCATCTCGTTCCTATAGCAGGAATTTCAANAAAGAGGTGAGAAAAATTTCGAGATANATAAGGACTCGTAACAGTTGAATCTGGAAATTGTGGGGTCGGAACAATCGTTGTATCCATTTCTTCGGGCTCTCTTCCTAAGGCAATCAGCATCTTGGAAAACCCGTGGAATAGGGCAACGCCAATAGATAATTCAGCTATCTCTTTCTGAGTGAAGATTGATAAGAGCGAAGATCTAGTTTCATCGGGGACTGGACCAGGAGTAAGAATAAAGTGATCAGTGAACTTGAGAGCCACTAAAAAATCTTCTGATAAAAGAGAATCACCCCAATTCCCATCAATCAGTTCCACTTGACGTTCATCGAAACCTGCTTCACGAGCTAGGGAGAACCTTACGTTCTTTCAATATCCACAATCAGTTATTCGAGCATTACGTACCCGAACTGCTTCTTTTAGTTCATGAGATAGAGCACCGCCGCACCAAAACGTCCCATAGAGGTCTCGGAACTGTAATCCAATCTTCTCATTTGGCCATGCCAGTCCAGATTTGTAGTTGCTTGACATCAGAATCATCCTAGTGGGTATTCAATCAGAGTCTAAATAACAAAGTTGACTAACTTTCCTTCTACGATGATTTCCTTTTTGATTTTTTTATCTGAAACGATCGAGGATATCTTCTCATCTGCTAATGCAGCATTACGCAAATCCGAAGAAGAGCAATCACTGGGCACAGTGATTTTACTTTTTAGCTTCCCATTTATCTGAATTGGAATTTCGATTAATTCGTCAATAAGCAAGTCTGGGTCAGCTTCAGGAAATGACGCGTACACGATGCTTGAGTTATTTCCTAATTTCTCCCAAAGCTCCTCGGCCACGTGTGGCACTAAAGGAGAAAGTAAAAGGACAAGTACTTCAGCGATTTCTCGAGGGGTTGGATCATTAAGCTTGGTTAGTTCATTGTTGAGTTCGGTAATTCTGGCTATAGCTGTGTTAAAACGAAGATTTTCCATGTCATCACGAACTGAATTAACGGTTTGATGCAAAATTCTTCTGAGGCTTAATGGGGGAGAATTCTCACTTATTTCCAAATTTCCAGTTTCTTCGTTAATGAGATTGCGCCAAACTCTTTGCAGTAGTCGTTGCGAACCAACAACAGACTGTGTTTCCCATGGCCTGTCTTGGTCTAACGGACCCATGAACATTTCGTATAGCCGCAAGGTATCAGCCCCGAATTGTTCATACATTTCATCAGGAGTTACGGAATTTTTAAGAGACTTTCCCATTTTTCCAAAATGACGTGTTACAGGCTTTCCATGAAATGTAAAATTACCGTTTTCCTCTTTAACTTCTGCTGACTCTACATAGATACCTCTAGCGTCTTGATATGCAGCTGCTTGAATATATCCCTGATTAAATAAGCGGTGGAAAGGCTCCTTAGTACTCACATGGCCAAGGTCATAAAGAACCTTATGCCAAAAGCGACTGTAAAGGAGATGGAGAACAGCATGCTCAACTCCGCCTACATAAAGATCCACCCCACCTGTATCTCCACTCATCCAGTAGTTCTCAATTTCCTTGGAAACAAACTCTTTATCATTATTAGGGTCCAGGTATCTAAGGTAATACCAACACGAACCTGCCCATTGAGGCATCGTGTTTAATTCACGCCTATAGAGCTTAGGGCCATCTCCTAAGTCCATTTCTACCGTGACCCACTCATCTGCCCTGCCCAATGGTGGTTCAGGTTCACTATTCTCATCTAGAGTTCTCGGAGCCCAATCCATAAGCTCGGGCAAAGCTACAGGTAATAGTTCTTCAGGAACAGCAATTGGTAATTGATCTTCGTCGTAGACAATTGGAAAAGGCTCACCCCAATAACGCTGTCGACTAAAAAGCCAATCACGGAGCTTATAGGTAGTCTTCTTAACTCCGTTGTTTGTCTGTTCTAGCCACTCAATCATTTTGGTTTTAGCATCATCTACAAGTAATCCGTCAAGAAATTCGCTATTGATCGCTGGCCCATCACCAGTGAAAGCATTCCCATTCCAGGAGGCTGGCGGTTGAACAGTGCGAATGATTTCAAGATCAAATACTTCAGCGAATTCCCAGTCACGTTCATCTTGTCCAGGAACTGCCATAATCGCACCAGTTCCATACCCCATAAGTACATAGTCAGAAACAAACACCGGTATTTGTTTCTCATTAACCGGAACCGTCGCATAAGTTCCAACAAATACTCCGGACTTTTCGCGATATTCTTGGCGGTCTAAATCTGATTTTTGGGCTGCCGACTCTTGATATGCAGTTAGAGCAAGCCGTGGCGAATCGAAACCATTAGTCCAAATCGAAGGAGTCCCTTCAGGCCAAGAATCTGGAACTATTTCATCGAGCAGGGGATGCTCAGGAGCTAAAACCATATAAGTAGCGCCAAATAGCGTGTCTGGTCGCGTGGTGAAGACATCGATGAGCGATGCAGAAATTTCAAAATGTATTTCTGCACCTTCGCTTCTGCCGATCCAATTTCGTTGCATTGTTTTTATAGCATCACTCCAGTCCAGTATCTCTAGATCTTCTAGAAGCCTGTCAGAATAAGAGGTTATTCTCATCATCCATTGCTTTAATGGTCGACGATAAACAGGGTGATTGCCCCTCTCGCTTCTACCTTCAGCTGTTACCTCTTCGTTTGCCAAAACTGTTCCTAGTCCAGGGCACCAATTGACTGGTGCCTCATCAAGGTACGCAAGCCTAAATGAGTTGATTAGCTCTTTCCTCCTAGAGGTATCCAGGCTGTCCCATGGAGTGCCATATCCTGTTTCTATTTCACCGTTTGCCAATCTGTTTTCAAGTTCTTCAATAGGCCTAGCCCGATCTTCCTCATAGTCATACCAAGAATTAAACAGTTGTAGAAATATCCACTGTGTCCACTTATAAAAATCCAAATCAGTAGTCGAGACTGATCGTCTTTGATCATGGCCTAATCCCAATCTTCGAAGTTGAGCTCTCATATTACTTATATTCGTGCTTGTATTTTCACGAGGATGTTGTCCGGTCTGACGTGCATGTTCCTCAGCTGGAAGCCCAAATGCGTCATAACCCATAGTATGAAGAACGTTGAAACCAGTCATACGTTTGTAACGAGCGTAGACATCAGTACCGATGAAACCTAATGGATGTCCAACATGTAATCCAGATCCAGAAGGATAAGGAAACATGTCCATAATAAATAATTTTGGAAAATTAATACGTGTCGAGTCGTCTGCAAGAGAGCCGGATGGGTTCGGAGCAAAGTATGTTCCTTCTTGCTCCCAGCGGGATTGCCACTTTAGCTCGATGGTGTTTGCCAATTGAGCGTCATAACGATATTCGGGGCTGCTTGTACCTGTGGCCATTTGATAAAGACTAGGGCACGTCAGAGGAAATTATGCGGTGTATGGTGAGAAACTGTCCGTTATTTTCGATGAAAGTGATGATAAATGGGGATAACTAAAATCAATAATAAATCGAGACAAGCATTGGAAGCGGCAATTTTCGATTATGGGGGAGTGATGTCCTTTTCGCCATTGTGGCGCGTTCAAATACTTGCTGATGAAATGGATGTCCCCAAAGAGGTATTTTCGAAAATAATTTTTGGAACATCCGGAGAAAATGACATAAACCCCTGGCATGAGGCAGAATGTGGGCGCCAAATTCTTAACGATGAATTTGCTACTCAAATGCAAATACGATTGGCCCCATACGGCGGAACATTTGATCTAGATATATTCCTTCCATGGGTTTCAGAAGCGATAAATGAAGCAGACGAAGAAATTATAAAGGTCGTAGAGGAGCTACGTTGTAGAGGTTACCCAGTTGCACTACTTACAAATGCTGTAAAAGAATTTAGGCCAGTTATAGAAAAAACGATTCCTATCTACGACTTATTTGACGTAATTATTGATTCTTCAGAAGTAGGAATGCGAAAACCAGAAAGAGAAATCTACGACTTAACCGCTAAAGAACTCGGTGTCGCAAATAGCGATTGTTTAATGATAGATGATTTACCTGTGAATGTTGATGGCGCAAATGAGGCTGGTATGACGGGACTTCTCTTTAGCGATTCAAAAGGCACGGCAAGAAAAATTCGCGAATATTTTAATCTCTCTTAACTAACCAGTGGCTATTTCCAATAGATCATTCAAAGAATAAGCCACGTAATCTACTTCTGCGTCTAAGGGAAGTTCTATACGGCTGGGATTGAACCAACAGGCACTAATTCCAGAAAGCTTAGCACCAGCCATATCAGAGGAAAGGCTATCTCCAACCATAAGTATGTGGTCATCGGGATTAGTACCTAATCGAGTTAATATCTCCTCAAAGATTGCTGGATTAGGTTTTGCAACACCAAATTCACCAGAAATTACTATTGCGTCAAAGTATTTATTGAAACCATGAACTTGAAGCCGGGTTCGTTGCGTTTCACTTACTCCGTTCGAGAGAAGACCCAATTTCGTACTGCGTTGAAGATCATTGAGAACAGTTTCAGCTTCATCGAAGAATTTGCCACACAATCCAAGATTTGTCGTATAGGAATCAGCAAGTGCATGAGGATCGGCGTGCAAGTCTAACTGCGACACTAGGTCCTCAAATCGCTTCACTCTCAATCTTTCAAGGGTTATTTGTTCATTTTCAAGGGCTTTCCACAAATCGATATTTATAGATTTGTAGAGATCAAGTATCCCTTGAAGTNGCGTAATACCATTTGACCGGAAGGTTTTATCTAAAGCCTCAAGTTCTGANGAAGCAGAATCAAATAGTGTATGATCAAGGTCGAAAAGGATAGCGTCGAATTGCATTAGTCCAGCCTAATCACTCTATTTACTAGTGGGCTAGGCCGATGCCCTTAAATCCTCAGCTTGCGTTAGGATATAAGAAACTATTACTTCTTGAAGATAAATAATGAATCTTATGACGCGCACAAAACCATTTTGGCGGATTTTGCTTTCGTTAACAGCTGCTGTTCTTCTGGCGCCTCTACTCATAGTCTCACCTGCTGGAGCTCAAAGTGGACACTCAGCAGAATCGCATCAGGACTTTCGAGTTAGTGATGGAGAGCCATCTCTGGTTACATCACAAGGCGTATGGGCAAGAGACTATGCATCTGAGATGCTTGAAAGATATCCAAAGATTCAAAACAATCCATACGCTGTATTGGTTAGGTTCTCTCCAAGCGCTACTAGTGGTCAGATAACTAATTTGTTAGATGAACTGAACGCAGGAATAGTGGAGTATTTTAACACATCCGATTTATATCTAGTTGAAACTGTAGAAGGAAACATCAACGCTAGAAATCACTTAAATTCTTCGCCTCTTGTCGAATTTGTGGAATTTGATCAAGTTGTGCGAACAGATAATATATCGAACGATCCTCGGATCGGTGACCTCTGGGGTTTAATCGGGACTCATGGTATAGAGGCACAGGTCGCATGGCAAACCTCTGCAACAGCAAATGAGGTTGTAGTTGCAGTTATTGACAGTGGGGTAGATATCACTCATCCGGATCTGGCTGGTGTTATATGGCAGAATCAAGATGAGATCTCGGGAAATGGTATCGATGATGATCAGAATGGTTACATAGATGATGTCAATGGCTGGGATTTTACTACTAACGACAACTCTCCCGATGATGGAAACGGGCATGGAACGCATGTCGCAGGAACGATTGCTGCTGTAAGAAACAACAATATAGGTATTGCGGGTGTTGCAAATAATGTCAAAATTATGGCACTAAAGTTCTTAGATTCTTCCGGAAATGGTTATACAAATAATGCACTGTCAGCCCTCAATTACGCTGTTGCAAATGGTGCACCTATCTCGAATAACTCATGGGGCGGCGGAGGGTACAGTACAAGCTTGTTCAATGCTATTGAAGCAGCTAATCAAGCTGGACATACCTTTATAGCCGCCGCTGGAAATTCCGGAAGAAACATAGATTCTGAACCTTCATATCCAGCAGCCTACGAAAATTCAAATATAGTTAGTGTCGCAGCAATTAATTCCTCTGGGGACCTTGCAAGCTTTTCAAACTACGGACTTAACAATGTTGATATTGGAGCACCAGGTGTAGCAATTGTCTCTAGTATTTCGCACCAGTACTGTGGGCAATCAGCTGGAGCAGATTGCTATGTCAGTTTTAATGGAACTTCGATGGCCAGCCCCCATGTAGCAGGTGTCGCAGCGCTTGTCCTTGGGATGAGGCCAGGATCAACGCCTCAGGAGATAAGTGAAATATTGAAGAACTCTTCTCGTTCTTCAAGTGTGCTGAATGGAGCCGTTGGATTTGGTGGGGAACTTGACGCAGCAGCTGCCTTGGAGCTTGCGTCTACGTCGGGTTCGATTACTTTTCCAGAGCACACAAATGGAGCAACAATCCTAGAAGATGAGACACTACAAATAAGTGCGCTTGCTATTCAGTCCGATGGGACAGATATCTCATCCAGCGTTAATTGGTATGACGTATCAGGATCAAATCTAGGAACAGGCGCAACACTCTCATATCAGACAAGTACCACCGGCATATTAAGACTTATTGCAGAAGTTCAAGACTCTACCGGTATAACACTTAGGAACTCTGCAACATTTACTGTAGAGGAGCGAATTTTCAGACTGACCTCACCACAGCAAACACTTGTACCTGACCCAGGAGAAACAATTCAAACCAACTGGATATGGAATGGTCCAACAGGAGAGATATCTGATCTCGTAGCAGAAACTGTTGCGTTCGATCAGGTAGAAGGAAACTTCGGAATGCCAGACGTTGGTGGCCAAAATGACCTAAGTGAATTCACATTCGCAATAGCTGAGCAAGAAACTGTCGATACGGTTCGCCTTGGATTGAGATTCGACCACACATATGTGGCAGATCTGAATATATCGTTGGTGCATCCAGACGGCACAGAAGTACTTCTAGCAAGGAGGAACGGTGGATCGCAAAACAACTATGGCGATGGAGATCAGAATTGCTCCGGAAACCTTGCGTACTTTACTGATGGGGCTGCAGAACCAATATCTGATCGAACCCCTCCCTATGTCGGCGACTCACGTCCAAGAGAGGCACTTTCAGTATTCAATGGGAAACCCACAGAGGGAGATTGGACTTTACGAATACTCGACGACTGGGACTGGGATCAAGGAACATTTTTCTGCGGTCGCCTCATATTGAGTACACCAAATGCCCAGATGATAACTCTCGAAACAAATACCCAATTGTCTAATGGGTCATTTAATTGGCAAATACCTGATCCTATTACTCCGAATATTGCGGGAACATACAGAATCGGATTTACAGGAACTACTCTTGGGGATGCTTGGTCACAAGGTTTAGTATCCTTAATCGAAAGTGTTCAATACCCACCGCCGTCGAATATAGCTGCTGTTCCTGGCGACTCGGAAATTACAGTCAGTTGGGATACTCCACCATTATCAAATCTGAGTACCCTCCAAAACTACACCGTAACTGGAGCTCCAAGTGGTAACTGTACAACAACTGCGAACTCATGCATTGTTAACGGGTTAACTAATGGAACTTCTTATACTTTTTCCGTTGTCGCAAACTACTCTGGTGGCAATCAGAGTGACCCTAGCAGTAGCAGCCAAGCAGTTATACCGGCGAGCGCGCCAAGTTCACCGCTGTCTGTTGCAGCAACTGCTACATCTGGACAAGCAACAATAGTATGGGAGCAACCAGCAGATAACGGGGGATCTCCCATAACAGGATATACCGTTACTTCGAATCCTGAGAATCTTACGTGTTCGACTGAAAACCTTACATGTTCAATTGATAGCCTCACGAACGGAACAACGTACACGTTCACCGTCACTGCATCTAACGCGATCGGCGATAGTACACAATCATCAGCTTCGAATGCAGTCACACCATTAGCTGTACCAGACACCCCAGATAATTTTACCGCTTCCTCTGTTTCATCTGGTCAAGTTCAATTGTCTTGGAGTACCCCAAATAATGGTGGATCAGCGATACAGGGATACGAAATTCAATACCGAGTAATTGACTCGCAAGCTGGGGAATGGCTTCAATCATCCAATTCATCAGAAGAAGTAAATCCTGACATCGTCGGAGGTTCACCGGTATCGATAACTGATCACCCTTACCAAGTATTATTAGAAGTCGCGACTGACCCGGGTTGGGTTATGACTTGTGGAGGAACCCTAGTCTCATCTCAATGGGTTGTTACTGCAGCCCATTGCCTCGAATACCTGCCAAATGGTGGCTCGGCGTATGTAACCGCTACATCAGTAAGCGTTGCTTCAGGGGTTACAACCCTTCCTGCTACAAATTATATTTTGGCTGATCAAGTGCATATTCATCCAAACTGGAATCGTTACACCATGGAGAATGACATTGGCCTAATCCGTCTAAGCACTCCATCTAATATGGGAACACTTCCAATCATTGACTTGGACTCAGAACCGGCTGACGAAGATCAATTGTTTGTAACGGGTTGGGGAAGAACATCTTGGGGCGGAAGCCCATCAGATGTTCTACGAGGTGTCGGTGTTTGGGTAGATGAATCATGTGGGTCATACCCGGGTCCAAGTTTGTTACCCGTGATTGATTCAGTAATGATCTGCGCAGGAGGACAAGGAGTTGATAGTTGCCAAGGTGATAGTGGTGGTCCTCTAGTTGGGAACTACTCCGGTGTGCTGTATCTAGTAGGTATCGTCAGCTGGGGTGAAGGGTGCGCTCAATCTGGATATCCGGGCGTTTATACTCGTGCTTCCGTCTATTCAAACTGGATTGAATCACTTACTGGTGATTTGTGGAGTCAACTAACAACTGGTGTCGTAAATTCAAAGACAATTTCAGGCTTAACTAATGGAACTTCGTACGCTTTCCGAACCAGAGCAGAAAACTCTACAGGGACGGGTGGATGGGCTACTACCACCTTAACAACAGCTACGGTTCCTAGTCAGCCAAGAAATGTATCAGTATCGGCAATGGATGGGTCAGTATCCGTTTCATGGGATTCTCCATCGTCTAATGGCGGAGTGCCAATTACAGAGTACAGAGTTACTAGTACCCCAACAGGCGGTACGTGTACAACAACGACAACACAGAATTGTCTAATCAGTAATTTAGTAAATGGTACGACATACACGTTTACGGTCACTGCTACAAATGCAATCGGGCAAGGTAATGCCTCAGATGTATCGCTGCCAGTTCAACCAGTGCCGAACTCAGGAATTCAAGTCGACAGAAGATCGATTTCCAACGATTCAGGGCCAAATCCTGAAGATAACTTTGGGGCATCAATGGCTGTTGGAGATTACAACGGTGATGGAGTAGAAGATATCGCTGTAGGTGCGCCCGGAGCCGATATCAACGGAGCAGGGCAAGCTGGAGCCGTTTACATATTTAATGGGACACTCGACTGGAGCTCAATCGATATATTCTCTCAGTCGTCAACTGGGTTCCACACGGATCCCGAGGATGATGACCGATTCGGATCTTCACTTGTCGCTGGTGATTTTAACAATGATGGTTTCGATGATTTGGTAATCGGAAGCCCCTATGAAGACCTCGGAGGGACTAACCAATTGGTCAATGCCGGCATGGTCACAATTCTTTACGGAAGCTCATCAGGACTAGGAAGCCCATCTGTCTTACACCAATACAGCCCAGGCGTTGGAACGCATGGAGAAGTAGGCGATTTATTCGGATTCGCACTTGCTACAGGGGACATTAACGGAGATTCGTATGCTGACTTAGTCGTTGGCGTTCCGGGTGAAGGAGTCGCGAAGCAAGAGCGAGCGGGGGCAGCCCATGTTATTTATGGATCTGCAAATGGATTAAGTGGAGTTGGCAGCACAACCTTGCATCAATACACAAGAAAAATTCGCAGCAAACCTGAAGTAGGAGATGCCTTTGGCGAGGCTCTTGCAGTGGGAGATATCAATGGAGATGACTACGCCGATATTGTTATTGGTGTTCCAGGAGAAACTGTCGGTTGGGGAGCGCGAACACAATACGAGGCTGGGGCAATCCATATTCTTTATGGATCTGCAAATGGAACATCAGGCACAGGGAGTCATTGGTATTTCCAAAACTCTTCTGGCTGGCCTGGACGTGCAGAAACAGGAGACCGCTTCGGGTCTGCTGTTGCTATAGGAGATATAGATAATGATGGAATCGGAGATCTTGTCGTAGGTATCCCTGGAGAGAAACTCGGACAATACGATCAAGCAGGACAAGTGCAAATTAGATATAACCCTGGAGATTGGTCAACAACGTCTCCTTCGGTACAAACTTTGTATCAAAATGTTCGCGGAGTAAAGAACCGTGTCGAGAGTGGAGATAGATTTGGCCAATTTGTAACAGTTGTAGATCTAATCGAAGATGGATCGTTAGACCTAATTATCGGAATTCCCGGGGAATCAATATCCAAAAAACTTAATGCAGGAGCTGTAGCTATCCTCCCAGGTCTAGAAGGGTCAATTTCTACTGGAAATGACCAAATCCTTTACCCGTATCAATCTAGCATTAGCGGTAATTCTCAAGCAGACGCTTTATTTGGGCAGAATGTGGCAATCTTAAACGGAGACCTAATGATTGGCGCGCCAGGGCGCAACATATCTGGTATTTCCGCCTCAGGAGCGTTTTACTACCTTTCATACTAAATTCCATGGTTGTCAAACAAGAAGTGCTTTATTTCTGAACTTCTAGTTAATTCTGCTAATTTAGAAAGACCATGACCTTGCACTGGCGGAAACGCCTTGAATACAGATTACTCAAATTGCAAGCCCGATTTGAAGGGGCGGCTTTTGACAAATATTTCCCATGGTGCTTTTCTGCTTTGCTGTGGACAATATTTGCACTATTGGCACTTGCCCGTTCACGTGAGTTAAGTCAAGATTCCGGAATCGCTGCAGTCATGCAGTCAGTTTGGTTAATTGGAGAAGGCTTTACACCAGATGCATCTCTGTTGGGCCAAAACTACCTTTCCCTGCAAGGGGGTTTTTTGATATATCCCATTGCAGCGCTAACGAAATTATTTCCTACTGCTATTACTCTAATAGTGATCCAGTCAGGAGCACTGGCGCTAACCGCTGTTCCGTTGTGGCGAATGAGTCGAAATGTTGCACATCTACGAACCGGTGCAAGCACAGCGATCCTTATCGTGTATAGCGCATATAGCGCAATTCATGCTGTGAATCTTGCCGGATTTCATCTGGAAGCAATTGCGCTTCCGCTTTTAATGTGCGCGGTATACGCAGGCTTCATGGAGCGAACATTTCGCTATTGGGTATTTTTGACTTTTGCATTATTAACGAGAGCAGATCTAGGAATTGCAGTAGCAGGACTTGGATTGCTATGGCTTATGGAAGGAAGGAAAAAAGTTGGTTACCAAACACTGAGCCTTGGTTTTGCATGGTCAATGATTCTAATACTTGGTTTGCAACCCCTGTATAACGCAGGACACTATCCACATGTAGATGCCTTCTCTGACTACGGCGGCAGTAATCCATTCGGAACAGTTTGGGGGATTGTTATTCACCCGTTGACGTTTCTATCTGAAGTATTCTCAGAAGCAAATTTCCTAGTTGGTGTTTCGTTGCTAGCTCCAGTATTATTTTTGCCTGTTGTTGCTCCACGATACCTAGTTCCCGCTATACCGTTGTTTGCCCTATATTTAACAGCTGATGTACCGGAAGGAGAACTGGCGGAGGCTAGCCAAACAATACCAATTACCGCTTTTATATTTGTAGCTCTAGTCTTTGCTTTGGCAAAAACTGGAAGAATTGTTGTCCAACGAGTAAATGTTGACCGAGCTGTGATCGGTGCATTGCTGTTCACAGCGACGGTATTCTTTGCAGCAAATTCAGTTGCGTCACCATATGAAGAACCTTGGGACTGGGGGAGGAGAAATCCAGTCGATATAGCCCGTCTAGAACTAGCAGAAATAGTACCTGAGGATGCAGTGGTTAGAGCTTCAGACAAAATGTTGCCACTATTAACCGAACGCATAGCTTTATTTGAGTTCTCACCACCGCAAGAATACGACGATCGATTAGGAAGCGACGCAGTTCGAAATGTTAATTGGTTTATATTTGACCGAAGTGAAGTCCCGAGCGGGTGGATTGGAGTTGATATTTTGGATTTCCAAGCGGATATTCGGGTCGGTCAAAGGTTCGTTCAGGTGTATAGCAAAGCTGGAATTGAAGCGTACGTCACGCCCGATGAGGTAGACCGGTTAGGTCTAATCCCACTTACTGAGGAATAGGGAGAGGCGTTATAACTCGGGAGTGTGCCCATTCCTGACTATTGCTGACAGAAGCTTTTCAGCAGTAGCTGCTAATGCAGTATGATCAACTGACACTTCGGCACGAGATAAATCCAGATCTCCCATTCCCTGCATAGGAATAACATGCAAATGGGTATGAGGAACTTCGAGGCCTGCTATCAGCATTCCAACCCTTGATGGATTAAATGCTGCCATTTGAGCAAGGCCAACAATTTGCGCCACATGCATCAGGTGCGAGTTCACTTCATGAGGCAAATCCAGCCAGTGATCAATCTCCATGACCGGCACGATAAGAGCGTGACCTGGAGAAACTGGGTTGATCGACAAAAACGAAACACACACCTCGTCCCTCCACACAAAGTACCCAGGTAAATCACTATTAATAATTTTTGTAAAGACCGACGACATTAATTCAACCTCTGGTCCATAATAGAACTTAAGGACTTGTAATGGAAATGAATGGCGAGACACCATCAGATATTGGTTGGCGCGATAATGCCATCACGGTTCCAAACCTAATCTCCTTGCTCCGCCTAGCAGCGGTA
>PAZD01000050.1 GCA_002715405.1 Acidimicrobiaceae bacterium | reverse complement strand
AAAAAATCAACTGATAAAAAATCAACTGATAAAAAATCAAATGATAACAAAAAATCAAATGATAACAAAAAATCAACTGATAAAAAATCAACTGATAAAAAATCAAATGATAACAAAAAATCAAATGATAAAGAATCAAAGAATATAAATTTTCGAAAGGAGATTGAAAATACTCATAAGAGATGTCCTCATACGGGTATGAAATCTAAAATTATCGCATGTATTCAATATCCTCCATTAAATACAGGGTTCTTGGTATCACTATGTTGTCCGCGATGTCTCAGTGAAATTCAATCTGATTTCGCAAGACCCCAACAAGATCACAACTATAAGATTACTAAAAAAGGAGAGTACTATTACTTTCATGGTAAAGATAAAAAAGGAGGACAAATTGCTCCAAAATGTACACTGGAAAATACAAAAATAGTTAGAGAAATAACAAAGAATGAATTAAGTACTCCTTCATGAATGGTGAATAGATAATTATTAATAATTACCTTCACTACGAATATTATAATGAGTAATTAACCAACTTTTACCCAATTGCCAATGTTTTAACGCATATGATTTTGGATATTTTTTACATGGAAAATCGAGATAACCTTTATTATTTTTCAGATGTTTCATAGTCTTCCTTCTTTTTTTTGTATCATGACATTTATTCTTACTTGATTTACGATAAGGTGGATCAATCCCAGGAGAATATTCTTCTACAAATGGATAAAAATAAGTGGTTGGAAAGATAAAATAATTATCATTTGATTTAATACCTGAACGTAAATAACCCGGACCAGTTTGGAAATCAACCGCATGATCAAAAAAATCAATATTATTTAATCGTGTTTTTGATAATAACCTTTTTAAGATTATATTACCTTTTGTTGCACCAAAGAATGAATTTGATAAAATATGAACATTATTAAATCTTGGAATCTCATTACAACCTACAAAATGAACACCTTCTTTGTTAAGAAGATTATACATAGGTTTTAATATTTCAAATGTTGTATCAAAGTAATAACCTCCATGATTATATACAATCTCAAGACGCATTAAATCTGTGATCTGTGCCCATTTTGAATATTTATATGGTTCATAATTATCATCTAACAATGTATTATTTTCTTCATCTTTGATTGGTTTCCCTTGAAGTTTTTTTGCCTTTTGAATATAAGAATATGTCTTTGGAAAATTTTTTCTTGTCAGATCTTTATTACCCCAAACTTTAATACTAAATTCTGAAAGGTATTTTTCAAATGTTTGTAAAAATAATTCAAAATAATCAGGAGGATCACCTCCAATCCATATTAAATGAACTTTTTTTGGTATAGGTGATACCCATTTCTTATTTTTTCTAGGGACATCCATCCGTTTCCCCCTTGATCTATTTTTTCTAGAAATATTCCTTCTCCTTTGTTTACGAATATTTTTTTGAATCAAAGGTTTTTTTAAGGAAGATTTTTTTAAGGAGGGTTTTTTTAAGGAAGATTTTTTTAAGGAGGGTTTTTTTAAGGAAGGTTTTTTTAAGGAAGGTTTTTTTAAGGAAGATTTTACTTTCATTGTATCAATATAATTATTTAATTCAACATACATCCTTAATTTTAAATCTTCAAAATCAGATTTTGAAATATTTGAATCTTTGAATAGATTTTCATTGATAATTTCTGGTAGTATTAACTTCAGTTCTTCTTTGACACCTTTTTCTGAACTATCGAATGAATCAATTTCACCCTTAATATCATATTTCGCATTTTTTAAAGCCCTTTCATAAAGATTAAATTTCGATTGATAATCATCAGAATCAGATGGTGACATATACTATATCATTTATTTTCTTTTTCTAATTCTTTTACTTTTGTTAGTCCTTTTACTTTTGTTAGTCCTTTTACTTTTGTTAGTCCTTTTATTTTTGTTAGTCCTTTTATTTTTGTTAGTCCTTTTATTTTTGGTAATTTTTCTTCTTTCCTTTGCCTTTTTAAGTCCACGCCCCCCTTTTTGCACGAGTGTGATCTTTTTCTTTTTCCCTGATACCTCCATCTCTTGCGCCGAGGCGCTGGGGGGCGAGCGCAATGTCTCCCAGGGCGCGCGCCCAGGGCGGACATTCTTCATCTTCATCTTGTTGATTTCTCTCAATGCTTCATTATATTTCTTCATCAACCCCCCCTTCTCTTTATTACACTGCTCCTTCTCTTCCTCATACTGCTCCTTCTCTTTCTCATACTGCTCCTTCTCTTTCTCATACTGCTCCTTCTCTTTCTCCTTCTCTTTCTCATACTGCTCCTTCTCTTCCTTGAGCAACGCCTCCTTCTCTTCATCAAATTTCCTCTTCAATGTTTTGGAAAGGGAAATGTTCGACGCCCTTCCCGCCTTCAATTTTAGAACCTCGGTGTTCCGCTTCAGCGCGTCTTTAGCCTGAATCTTTAATTTTTTATCCAGATCCAAATTGATTATTTTCAATGTTTTTAATTTTTTATCCAGATCCAAATTGATTATTTTCAATGTTTTTAATTCTTTAGCCTGAAACTCTAATTTTTTAGCCTGAGACTCTAATTCTTTAGCCTGAAACTCTAATTCTTCAGCCTGAGACTCTAATTCTTTAGCCTGAGACTTTAATTTTTCATCCTGCTTCCGCCTCAGGTCTAACAGATTCGAGACGAACTTGTCCGACCGCTCCTGGTGTTTAAGGCGCTTTTCTTGATTTTGTATGCTCTTCATGTAGTGTTCTTGCATTTGCATGCTCTTCAGGTAGTGTTCCTCCATCTTCATGAGGTGCTCCTTGAACTCCTCCGGGCAATCATCAAGTTTCCCCCTGGTTGAAGCACTCATAGTATAGTATAGTATATACTATATAATAATTATTCTTCTTCTTTAAGGTAATTCAGTATGGTAGCGATAAGGTCTTTTGTAATTTTTATATCTGGTTTTATTTCCATTTCGATAAATAATTCATCAATTGCCCTTGGAGTAAATTGTTGATTATATTTGATGATCATTTGTTTTAACTTTTCGTTATGAAAAATTTGATGTTGTTTTTCAAATTCTTTATCTGTGAATAGATATTCATTAACTTCTTCTTGAATTGGTTCTTCTTGATCTTCAAAATCATCTGATCCGTATTTATCGAGACGTAATTTATTAATCATTTTTTTGAGCATTGAGATTGTTTCACTTTGACCTTTAATTTGAATTGTTGCTCTTTTAAGGTCATGTTGAAGAATACTAATCTCCTTATTTAGGTTATATTGTTCATGTAATTTTTCTTTTAACATTTTAACTTCAACTTGATTTGTGGTTACCTCTGTCTTCTCTCTTTGGAGATCATTTATTTCTTGTTGGAGTTGATAGATTTCATTCTTATATTTCTGAAGTTCTTCATCCTTTGATATGATTTCTTGTGTCATATTATTATAACGAGTATTATCATTATCAAATGTAACAATATTATTTACATTATGAGCGATTTGATTAAGATTATCTTTACTATTATCTACAACTGGAGTATTAACATTGCGAAAATTATATAATGAATTTTTCTTAAGAAAGATATCATTTTTTAAACGATTTGATTGAGTTGGTTGAAAGTCTTTTGTAGTTGAACTATTATTCCATGACATCCTTGAAATATCATTATTGGTATAGTTAAAATATTTTTTCATTATTTAAATGATATAACACAAAAATAATATTAAAAAAACAAATTAGTTAGTTCTTTACCCTCCTTTTTTTACGAATACTCCTTTTCGGACCTTCTTTATCCTTTTTCCTTTTCGGGCCTTCTTTATCCTTTTTCCTTTTCGGGCCTTCTTTACCCTTTGTCCTTTTAGGATCCTTTCTTCCTTTTGGCTTTCTAGCAGATTGAACACGTTTAGGTTTTTTCTTTTTAGTCTTTCTCTTGGGTTTCTTCTTTTCTTTTATACTTTTATCTAGATCTTCTAGATAAACATTATCTGGTCTATCTTGTAATAATTCAAAATAATCTTTCATTTCTTTTTCTTTTTCTTGAGAAATCCTTCTAAGTTCATTTTTACATTCTTTAATCCGTTCATTAAATTCAGAAATTGCCAGATCAAAAACTTCAGTATTTTCCCTTAGATCCTCTACATCATTTTGTTCTTCAAGTGCCTGAATTCCTTCAATTTTCTTCTTACATGAATTCTTAAACTTTTTGAGTTGTGATTGTAAATTAACTAATCTGGATGATAGTTGATCAATTGTTTCATCTTTTTGATCTAATAATTTATCGAATTCCGTCTCTTTATAATCATATAGTTGTTGTTGTTGTTTTAATTTATCTTCTAATTCTTCATGTTCTCTATAGAGGCTTTGCCAATTTTCAATTACATCATCAACTTTCCGAACATCTTCACTCCTTAGTTTCGCTTGTACATTATCATCTTCAAAAATATTTTCCATAAAATCTACCATTTGATCAAGTGTATCTTCTTCTATTTTTTTACCTTGTTTATCTACTTCTTCTCCTTCTTTACCTTCTTCTTCAATTCCAATGAATGATTTCATTTTACCAAGTATACCTCCTTTTTCTCCTTTTTTTTCTTTAATTGGTGGTTGCGGTGATGGTTGTTCTGGAAGTCTCTCTGGAGAAGGAATAGGTGCCGGTGGAGGAGAGGGTGCTGGAGGAGGGGCAAGTTTCTTTTTTTCAATATCAAAGATTTGTTCTTGTTGTTCACGTTTCGCTTTGATTTTTTCCATTTCTACATCTTTCCTTGTTTGTTCAGATAGTTGTTCCATCTTCATTTTATCTTTATCACGATCCTGTATCATACGCATTTTTTCCCTTTCAAAATCAAGTTCTTGTTTCTTTGTATCTGCCTGAATAACCCTTTCTTCATCTTTCTTTTCTTTTTTCTTTTCATCTTTTTCTTTTTCTTGTTCTTTTTTCTTTTCTTGTTCTACTATTTTTTCTTCTTCAGAAGTACAACGATTAAAATTCGATTGTAATTCTTGTAATGAACTCCTAAATTTAACATATAAATTCTTCCTCTCTCTATCAGATGGAGGATTCATCTCAATCTTATCTTTTAAAGAATTACCTTCTTTGATTAATTTCTCATTTGACTTTTTCCACGCATTACATTTTTGTCTCTTATCTGTGTAAGACTTAAATATATCAAATTCACTATTCGCACCTGATATTGTTATAATCATTTCCCTTATTTTAGTTATATCAATTTCATCATCTTCATTAGTATCTAATTCCTTAACATCTAAAATAAGAGATTCTAACTGCCTCTCGAAATCTTCGATTTGAAATTGATCTTCAGCATATAATTCTTTCGCCCCGCCAATCATATTAATCTTATTATTACTATTATTTTTTTTATAACCACCTGATTGACCCTTACATTCAATTTTCTTAGTCCCTTTGAATACCTTTCTAAGATTTTCAATCGATTTTTTAGAGTCTTTTATAAGTTTGACTATTTGTTTTTTTACTTTACTTTTATTTTCATTTGTTACTCTATTAAGTATAGTCTTTATTTCATTAATCAATTTTTTGATATTATCCACTAAGGAAACTTTGCTGTCATTTAAAGCCTTACATTCCTTGGTATCCTCCTCCTTCTGCCCGAGCTCCTGATCTGTAGATGGAGCAGGAGCTGGAGCTGGAGCAGCTCCAGGCTGTGGTATATTTTTTAATTTTTTTAATTCTCTTTTTAAATCATCTGTGAGTTTCTTTTTCTGGCTTATTTCTGCCGCAGTGTATTCTTCCAATAGAGCAGGGGTAGGTTTTATAGTTCCATCCCTAATCCCAGCTGCTATTGCTGGATGGCCGTAACTGACAAATAGCTGTGCGAGTAATTTCTTTTCATTTTTGTTTAAATCATCAGACCTCCTTAATTCATCTATCTCAGCTTGTGATTCATCTATCTTAGCTTGTAGTGCTTCCTTTTCTTCAGCTGTTTCCTTGGCCTCTTGTTGCCCTTTCAAGTCTTGAAGTTCAGCATCTGCCGCCTCTAGTTGATTTTGTAGTTGTTCCGATGCTTCTGCTGCTGCTTCTGCTGCTGCTTCCGCTGCTTCTGCTGCTGCTGCTTCTGTGCGACGGAGTTCACTTTCGAATTCATCTATCTTAGCTTGTAGTGCTGCCTTTTCTTCATCTGTTACCTTGGCCTCTTTTCGCCCTTCCAAGTCTTGAAGTTTATTTTTTAGTATTTCTACTTCTTCTGCTGCTGCTGCTGCTTTTGCTGCTGCTGCTTTTGCTGCTGCTTTGTCTTTCGAACCCTGGGACAAGCCTTTCGTAAGACCCTTTAATCTTTCTGAGATTTCATCAAATCTTGTTCTATGATCTTCAGAAATTTCTTCTTGTGCTTTTTCTAATAATTGTTCAAGTAATAATTTATTACTTTCTTGATTACTATTTACCAATTGTTCTTTTAATTCTAAAAGGGTCTTTTTTAGATCATTTTCTGAAGATTTAATTTCTTTCTCCAGCAATCCTCTTAGTTCTTCTACTCCTTCGGGTGTAATTGTTCCGTTTTTCATTTCATCTTCAAGTTCTTCCATACGTTTTTTATCTTCTTCTTTTAGTTGCTTAAATAATTCATCTTCAGTTTTTACATTGTTTATTTTATTTAACATTCTAAGAATTTTTACTAAATTGCGATTATATTCTATTTTTTTTTTCTTTAAAAGCGAAGAATCATCACCAAAATCAAGTCCAAAATCATCAGGATTAAAGTAGCATTCTTCTTTGTCTTCCAAGCAAGAAATAAGTTTTGAATTTATACTTTCTGGATAATATATCTCCTTTAAATCTTTGTATATAGAACTTTGGATATTTTTCTGTAATGGTATAGATTTTTCTTTTAATTCTTCATCTTTTTTGCTAGCAGCTTTTAATTTTTCGTCTAAATTTGTGAGTTTAGTTTTAAGTTTATCGAGTCGAAAATAATCAAATAAAATTTCTATTTCTTTATCATCAAAATCAAAATCATCTGTTAATTTGTGCTCACTTCTCATCTCTTTAATGAGTTTATTTACTTCATCTATTTTACTTTTTTTATCTTCNTTTGCTTTTTTTTCGATAGTACTGAGATCAATCTTATTAATTTCCTNCTTTAATTCTTTGTAAAAATCAAGTAAANCTTCTTNAAATTTNNNAGTGAATTGNTCTACNATTGATTNTGTGATTTNTNCTTTAATACNATTCACATCTAGCTTTATCTCTTCATCCTTTTTTATGTTTGATAAAACTTCTTTAATTATTACGATTCTTACAAGTATATCATTATCATCTTCTATTTTAACTATNTTTTTAACTATTTCTTTTATTTTNTTAAAAAAATCATTATCTAGTATAAGTTTAATATATCCTTGTAATTGATAATTATTTTTGATTTGTAATAATTTTTCTCTTATTATATCAATAATTTCATCTATTATTTTAGATTGATCACATTGTAATTTTAATTTGTTAATATTTTTTGTATCTGGTACTATGGAAGAATATTTACTTTTAAAAACTTTTACTGCTCCCTTAAGGTTACCTATTTTAATGATATTTCCGTGTAATAGTGTGTATAAATATATTTTTTTCAACAATTCTGGTGTCATTAAATTTTCGAAAAAAGATTTTGTTATTTTAAAGATATCTTTTTGTAGATTGTATAGTGAAAAATCATAATTGAGTTTATGTATTTCATAAAATTCAATATGTTCATTGAAGTCACATTTCGTGATTCCACAGGTACCATACTTCCTTGGTTTAAGATTGACACCTCGATATTTAATAAACTCTTTTTTAATCTGGTAATCTATATCTTCGCATATTTGTTTAAAAATTGCAAATGCGTGTTCAATAGTTTCTTGATCAAATTTTTTAAAATCGTTTACTTTTTCAGTTATATATTTATTATATTTGTTTACTTCGGATCTTTCATTGCCAGATACAGTATGTATTTTTAATTCTTCAGTTAATGATACCTTGTCCTCTACTATGAGCCTATCAATGTTATCTTCACTTAAAATATTTGTATCAACATTATCACCAATATTTCTATTTAAATATGATAATTTTAATGGTGGTGCCGGGGGATCCGGTTTCGCTTGACGCCCGGCCGTCGAGGGCATAGTCTTGGCCGCCTCAAAATCAATGAGAGATTTATATAAGCCAGCAGAAGGGACGTTCGTTGCAACACCGTCTAAATAATCTTGAAAAGAAATTGGTTCCATATCTTTTTTTTCTAAAAGATCTTTACTACCTCTTAAGTTTTCTTCAGTATATCTTGAGATATTTTTTTTGTAAATATCTATCTTTATTTCATTATAAATTATTTTCTTACCCTTGCGGGGAGATCTGACTCCCTCAACAGCGAGTCGTCTAGTTCTAAATTTTGGAAATGTATTTAGAAAGAAAAGGTCTCCCTTAAGTATAGTTAATATATTATCAAAATTAGTTTTGTTAATACCACTTTTTTTGATTATTTCTAATAAATCCGTATTATGTGTTAATTGTAATTCATTTATTTCCCTATATTCACTTCCGTAAAAAGTACTATTAAATATATTGTTTAATTTGGTAGAAAACATAAATGTTTTTTCTTCTTCATTAAATTCATCTTTACTAATAAATACTTCTTTATTTTGATTTTTATTTTTATTTTTAAAATCGTTAGTGATATCTATATAAGTTGTATTACCAGTTACACTAAATTCATAAGGAATATTTTTGTGAATCATTTTATCCATTTTAGATGATACCGAGGGCTTGTACCCCATTACACTCTCTCTATCTTTATCCCCTTTCTCCCGCAGAAATCCTGCTAAGCTTCCTTCTGTTGTATAGGGCTCTTGGTTACTATCATAATATTTTGCGTTTTCTTTTGCGAAATAAACTATTTGTTTTTCATTAAGGCTAATTTTTTCTTTTTCTTCATCAATTTCAATTAGTATGTCTAATAATGATGATAAAAAATCATTTGCAACACTTTCATCTAATAGCTCACCACTTAATAAATCATGAAAATTTTCTTTTATAATTTTTGATTTAATAGAATCATATTGACTTGGTTTTAAAACTTCTTTTTTCTTATGTATATATTGAACCGCCTCACATTTCTGTTCATTGAATAACTTTTTTAATTTTTCGAACTCAATTGTTTCCACCGCCTCAAGAGCGGATACTTGTCCGTAAATTCCTCTAATTTTATTATATAGACCTCTAATTGTATGATTTTCTCCCATATTATTTAATATATCCATAAAAAGTTGAATTTCATTAAGATGTTTCTCTTTTTCTTTTTCACTTCCAACGTCATCAACGTCACCAATTTCACCAATTTTTTTATAAACAACTGGTTGTTCATTTCTTTTTTTCATGAATATATCTGGAAACATGATAAAAGGTGGTGTAAAGCTCGTTGGATTTGATGTAATATGATAGAAGTCCGCCTTCTCCGCCGCTGCCTTCTCGGCGGCTGCCTTAGCTGCAGCGGCAGCCTTGGCCTCCGCCGCAGCCTTGGCCTCCTTGGCCGCCTTCTCCTTGGCCTCCTTGGCCGCCTTCTCCTTGGCCTCCGTGGCCGCCGCCTCGGCAGGAGTGCGAAGGTAGAGCGCCTGCTGGGCCGGCGCCTGTTGCTGCTGTCCTGCTTCTGCTGCTGCTTCTGCTTCTGCTTCTGCGCGACTGAGTCGATTTTCGAATTCAACTATCCGAGCTTGTAGTGCTTCCTTTTCTTTAGTTTGCTTGGTCGCTTTTTGCCGCTGGCGCAAGGTTTCAAGTTCATTTTTTAGTATTTGAGCCAGCTTCTCATTCAAATCCTTAAAGACCGCAGGGGGGAGGGCGGGCTTCGCTTCCTTACTCGTGGCAAGCGAATCCTCGATTTCATTCAGAGTGGGCAGTTTTTTCTTCGGCCTATTTGTGCGTGCTGCTTCTTTCCCGCTAACTTTTTTTCTAGTTCTCTGCTGTGGCATAATATATATATATATTATATTATATTTAAAACCAGAATAATTCCCTTGTTTTAATTTTAAATATATCTTTATATTTATCTATGACATATACTTTTAATTTTTGAGAAGAAATGAGAGGGCTTTTAGATGTCCATTTTTGATCATTTTCTAAAATCGATGATAAATTTTTGATACGATTATAATATCCTTTTGCTCTTTTAAGTTTCCATTCACATTGCATTGCTTCTGATTTTGTTTTAAATCCATCGATGATACAGATAGGTGACCAATTTTCATATTTAGAGGTATATTTCGCACCACCTTTAAGAATTTTGTTATGTTGTTTCCATCGTTTNAAGAAGTCATTTGTCATTCCGATGTAGGAGCGGTGATCTGATTTAATAATATAAACGAGATACATAAAATCTATAGTAATTATATAATGAAGGTAATAATATTTTTAGTGGTTTTAATCTTTATTTATTATCAAGTTTATTTACGATTTCCTGAATATTTAACAAATCAACATCATTTATATTTTGGTGGATTTGTGTTTGGAGTTTTATTTTTGTATTATATGATGAGTTTTCATAAACCATTTATGTATCAATTATTTACAAATTTAAAAAGTGCGGATGAAAAACCTTTGTATGATATTCATTCATTCACATATAAAGATAATAAGATGAATGGATTAAAATATAATTTAGCGATGAGGCAAGGATGGCGATGTTTACATTGTCAGAATCCAATATTACAAAAAGATATTAGTGGTTATGGTTTACATTATATAAAACCTTTAATGATGGGAGGTAGAAATGAAATAAATAATTTAGGAATAAAGTGTAATGTTTGTTCAACGTTTACTCCTTTTTGATTGTGGTATGGTCATTAATATGATCATTAATAAATTTTTTAATATTTTTTTCTGTCCTATCACCATTAAAGTAATGATGTATAGGATCTTNGTTTAGATTATGTAGAGGTTGTAAGATGATTGTTGGGAATAGTTTTACATTGAATTTATCCCTTAACCAACCTGAATCTTCAAGTTCTTTAGAATCGAATTTAACCATATTTAATTTATTTTTTAGATCTTTTTCTATTTTTTCCCAAATGGGATTAAATTGTTGACAGAAAGAACATTTTTTCATGGTGAAGTAATATAGAGTTGGTTTACATTTACCTTTTTGTGCACCTGTGAAATTCATCCATTGTTTGATTGTTTTTGGTTTTTTTTTATTAATGGGTCCATGACCATCTTTTTTCATGGTATATAGGAAATCTTGTTTTGTATAAGTACCATTTCCTTTTGCACCTATTCCGGTGTAGCATATATATTCTGTTTCTTTCTTTTTCTTTTTCTTTTTCTTTTTCTTTTTTGTTTTTACCCTTTTCCCTCCACCTCGAGAGCGTGTAGTGCGGCTCCGTGATTTACCAGTAGATATGGTATGAAACTTATTAATTTTTTGTATTAGATCTGGGTCATTTTTAAATTTTTTATTTTTGCGTAATGATTTAATGTATTTTTTGTTTAGATTTTTGATTAATTTACCTTTATTTTTTCCGAATGGCATTTTATTTTGTTTGAGAAGTTTTTCCCTTTTGTTTATATCACGATCATTATATTCTGGATAGTTTACAATTTGGAAGTCATATTTAATTTTTCCATATTTATTTTTTGTTTTTTGTTTACAGATATTGAGATAATTATCTTTAATTTTTTTGATCGATTTATCATAGTGATTGATGAGATCTGTGATAATCTTTTGCGATGGGCTTAGGCGTCGATAGATCGATTCATTTTTTTGGATATCCTTAAGAAGTTTGAAGTCTATATTTTGACGAGGAGATAATTTTTTGAATGAGTCTCTATCGAATGATATTTTGATACCATGTATTTCTGTTTCATGAATAAAGAAATTGATTAATTTGGGAAAATTGACAAGTCCCCAGATGATTACTTCATTAAATATTTCATAGGAATAGGATATATTTTCATAGGATTCATTTGATCCTTCTTTAATTGCGATGGGCATACGATTGATTTTTTTAAGGTATGGTTGATATTCTTCATTTACTTTAAGATTTGTTCCAATGGGTTGTTTGAACCATGGTTTTGGATTAAATGCTGCCATATGAATACCGAATGAATTACATGGATCTAGAGCCCAGCTTTGGAAAGCAAATTCGATGAAGGTCCATTTACCTGAGAATCTTTTAGTGAGATAATTTTGTTCTGGATAGCAGTATGAATTTTCAATAAATTTCATTCCTGTTGGACTATCAAAATCAAATGAATAGAAACCTCTATGTATTTTATCAGGACCCATCCATGATTGTAATGGAGATGTTAATTCTCGAATCATAGNATCATATTCTTCTTTATCTGGTTTAACAAGAAGTAATCCGGCATTAACATCTGCGCCTGTTGGTTTATCAATATCTGTCAAAGGTTTCGGTATTTTTTTACCATGTTCAAGAAAGTCACATCGATCCCAATGAAATGCTTCAAGATAGGGAGTTTTTTTACGATATTCAACAAAACCAGCTGGACAATCAAGCATAAATAATGAATCATAATAATTTAGCGGAACTAAATCAGAATCTACAAAACAGACTTTTTCATATGGAAATAGATCTGGATTAAAGATATGTAACTTAAAGAATACATGAACATATGGATGATTTTTTGTATAATTTGGGCAGTTATTAAATAGATCTTTATCAAGCATGATAGTTTTAAGATCACCTTTACCACCCATATCGTAGGGTGATATATATGGAACATACATAACTTTATCAAAGACGACCTCTAATTTCTTTTTATCTTTTTTTGAGATATCATGAGTGATAAAGCAAATTACATCAGCATTTGTCTTTTGTCTTTTTAGGCCTAATGCTGTTAGGATACAACCATCTAGATATGCTGCTTTTTTATTCTTAGGATTGGGAAACATACCAATAGCATAGGCAAATTTCTTTTTATTATTTTTGATCATAAATGATTTTTTGGGAGCTTTAATAATGATTGAATCATTACAGAAGATGAATGAATTAAGATAATTTGTAAATGGATTGGAGCCTTCATTTTTTTGACTATCTTTATCCGTAATAATTAGATATTCCGTATAATCCTTTGTTTCTGATAATACTTGGAAGTTAAGGGTTGGTGGTCTAACATAATTAATCCCTGTGACTGAATTCATTATAATTTCTGAGCTATCATTTAGTGTGCTTGCGATATCCATATATATATATATATATATATATAATATAAATAAATAGATAATATTAGTTTATTTAAAGGATATTCAATAATATATAGTATAAAACTATGGATTTAAAAAATGTCCTTAATGAATCCGAACAAGAAGAGAGTAAGAGTATCCGAAAGCATAAGAAGCCTGTACAATTACGAGATATTGAGAATCGTAGTGCTTCAAATCGGAAGGGAGGATTAATTGAATGTGAAACCGATGAACAGATCAAAGATTTATTGGAGAAGGAAAAAGAAGATATTTATAAGCAATCGTGGAATAAGTTAGATAATGGGATGAAAATAAATCGTTTGAAACTATATATAGATAGAGAGACGATCGAAAATGAATTAAGTGATGAAGAAGTGATACAATTAAAACGATTATTGATGAATGCTTGTCAATCGAATAAGTTGAATAAGAATACTGATATAATATATGATAAAGAACAATGTACAATTAAGACGATTAAGATATTAAAAAGAAAGGAATCAAGGTATATACTTGAGATAAATGATGTTAAGAAACAGAAACCAACTGGAAAATCGAAATCAAATATTGAGAGATTAATAAAATCACGAAATTAGAAATCTTCATTAAGATCAAATACATTTTCATTTTGTTTTGATTTTGCTACATTGGCATATTCTCCAACACGTTTTTCAAAGAAATTAGTTTTCCCTTGAAGAGATATCATTTCCATAAAATCGAAAGGATTTGGTGTATGATAGACTTTATTAATACCTAATTTCGCGAGCCAGAAATCTGCGATATATTCAATATATTGTTTCATAAGATCCATATTCATACCAATTAGATTACATGGTAATGATTCAGTTATAAATTCTTTTTCAAGATCGACCGCTTCTTGAATGATTTGGATGATTATTTCTTCTGAGGGTTTATTCTTTAGCATTGAATAGATTAGAACGGCGAATTCTGTATGTAGTCCTTCATCTCGACTAATTAATTCATTACTATGACATAGACCTGGCATTAGTCCTCTTTTTTTCAACCAAAAGATGGAGCAGAATGAACCGGAGAAGAATATTCCTTCAACCGCCGCGAATGCGATAACCCTTGTTCCAAATGTAGATGATTTATCATTAATCCATTTCATAGCCCATTTTGCTTTTTTCTGAATACTCGGAATAGTATCAATTGCGTTAAGTAATTTATTTTTTTTAATATTATCTTTAACGTAGGTATCTATTAATAGTGAATATGTTTCTGAGTGAATATTTTCAACGGCGATTTGAAATCCATAAAAAAATTTGGCTTCTTGAATTTGAACTTCATTATAGAATCTTTCCCCTAGATTTTCATTAACGATTCCATCACTCGCCGCAAAAAATGCTAGAACATTTTCAATAAAATATCTTTCATTATCTGTCATTTTAGTATTAAAGTCTTTTAAGTCTTTTGAAAGATCTAATTCTTCTGCTGTCCAAAAATTTGCTTCTGCTTTTTTATACATTTCCCATACTTTATCATATTTAATTGGAAATATAACATACCTTTGTTCTTCTTCTGATAGAAGTAATTCATGATTTGTTTCATCAACCATTGATGTATTCGATTCCCTTAATTGATTCAGTTCAGACATAAGATCATCATATTTTTTTTTACTAATCGTTATGTCCTCCATTTTCAATAATATAACACAATATATTTTTAAATAATAATTAAAAAATATGATTATTTAAATATTGGGAAGAAATATATATGATAAAAAAAAGAGTTTATATATTTGATATCGATGATACATTAATCATACATACTCAAGATCAAAATGATTATTATAAAATGGATAATGATGGAACATTGGAAGGATTGATTCAACATTTAGAAAAAGATGGTGTTTATATTTATACAAATGGTACCTATGGACATGGGGTCGGAGTGGTTGAAAATTTAAAAATAGGAAAACATGTTATTGAGATATTCGCAAGAGATACAATACCATTTATGAAACCCTATGCTGAATCATTTGACTATGTAAAAAGTAAGATTCAAGAACAAATGCAGGATTTTACGATAGAATATTTATTTTTTGATGATTTATTAGATAACTTAAGAACAGCAAAAGGAATTGGATGGACAACAATATGGATTAATCCGAACGCATCATCAAAAGAGAGATATGTTGATTATTCATTTTCAAATATATATCAGGCCCTCTTATATTTTAACTTAAAAAAGCTTTAAGATACGATCAATAATCGAAGTATCATCATCATCTTCTTCATGAAGATCAATGATTCCTTCTTTAAGTTTAAGTTGATTTTCATCATATAATTGTTTTTCTTCATAACCTTCATCATCTTCATCATCTTCATTATCTTCATTATCTTCATCATCTGAGTAGAACATGATTTCTTCTTTTGGTTCTATGTATGCGATTGTTTGAAGATTTTGTTTTAGATCTTTTATTTTTATACATTTTTTTTCTAGCTCTTGTTTGATGGTTGAGAGGTAGTTATAATATTGGATAACTTGTTTATAGAATAGATTATGAATATAGATGAAATTAGAAAATACTTTATGAATATTTTCTGGGATAGTATCATCTTCACCTTCAATTAATGAAAGATATAATGATTTATGTTTCATTGATAGATCGATGATTTGATAGAGATTAAATGAATTGAAGTATTTAATTAATGTATTTTCTATCTTCATGATAATTTCTTGAATATATTGAATGGATTCATTACATGAAGTGATTCCTTCATCAAAATCTTTTTCAAGAGGATGTGAAGACTCTATATTTGAATCTAATGGGATATTATGTTCATTATCAACTAATAGATCAATTTTTTTACAAATTTTACATGATTCATCATATTTTTCATTACATTCTGAATGATGATCAAAGAATCCATCATAGATCGGATCTTTAATAGTGATTTCAGTTTTATCTGTATACCATTCTTTATCATTCCTTTCAATCATTTTTTGAATATTTTGGTTTTGATTGAGTTCAATAATTTTGTTTCGAAACATAAGATAGATTTTGTGAAGAACTTGTAATAAATTATCCTTATGAATATTCTTATAGCTTAATAAATGATTTAAGAATGATAATTTATTTAGAACATCTCTACGATTATTATATACATCAATTGTATCCTGAACAGACCTTTCTCCACTTAGAATTGAATAGCAGAGGTCTTGAAAATCCATAAGCGATAATTGTTCCATTTATTTAAATAAAATATATTTATTATGAGATTAAAACACCAATCCTTATTACTAGATTATTTTTGTTTTCAATATATTTTTGGAAAGCATTATTTTTCTTATGATGATGAACACTATTAAATAGATCTGTTGGTGATTGTGGTTGGATTGATTTATCCTTATAGTACATATTTGCTTCAATACCATTATAAATAGCTGAACCTCCCGGATGTTGAGGAATCCATTTTGAGATATCATAGATAACCTTTTCCCCATCTACTTCCATAATAATCCAATCATCATGTTTTAAGACTTCATCAATCGTAAATTTATCATCATCTATATCTTCTACATCCTTTAAATCAATATCAGTAATTTCTTTTGGAGAAACTTGTTTCTCATCACATAATAATTTATCAGTAACGACTTGATAACCCAATGGTAATAATTGTAATAAGTTATAACAAGAGTCGAGAGAACCTTCAATCCAACCTTGTTTTTTTGAAAATGTTTCACCACAGATATAGATTTCTTTATCTTGGATTGGTTTGATGATATCTTTTGAAACTTGATTTATGTCATAACCTGGTTTCCAGAAGTGAACACCTTCATTCCAGTAGTGAACAGATACAAAATCTGGTTTTGGAGGATCGATATTATACAATTCTTTAATTTCTTTATGAAGAGCTTTAAT